>JAZOTV010000037.1:0-10554 GCA_045657815.1 Akkermansia sp. | reverse complement strand
TACCCCTGAGCGCAGAAAGCGGAAGCTGTTCGCCGGTGAAGATATTCTCCAGCAGAACCGGGGCATGGTTCGTCACGATGATATCGGCCACCTTGTTGTACTTGCGGATGGTGGCAATGAGTTCATCCTGCGGCTTACCCTCACTCTTGGTCAGAATGATATAGCTGGCGCGTTTCAGGCTGGCGCGGGGCTCGCGCATAGTGCCACGAGGCAGCAGCGCACCGGTGCCGAAGGGGAAGCCGCAGTCCACCAGCACAATATCAATCTCATGCTTGAGCTTCAGGAACTGCATGCCATCATCCAGAATGAGCGTGTTGCTGCCCAGCTGCTCAATGGCAAAGATACCGGACTTTACTCGGTCTTTATCCACCAGCACGGCCACATCATCCAGATTACGGGCCAGCATGAACGGCTCATCGCCCGCATGCAACGGCCCGAGGTAGCGGGTCTTGCCATCGCTGGCAATCTTAGGTACGCGTTTCACTCGCTTGCCGTCCTTGTCCAGCCACACCTGCGGTTGCTCCAGGTCATGGCTCTTATAGCCACGGGTCAGGATGGCGCATTTGCGGCCCCGGGAGGCCAGACTGCGAGACAAGAGCTCCACCACGGGGGTCTTACCCGTGCCACCAGCCGTAATATTACCCACGCTCACCACAAAGGTACCCAGGTAATGCACGGTCTTGATGCGTCGGCGGAACAGGAACAGGCGCACCTGCACAAGTACCCAGAAAAAGAGCGAAGCAAAGCGCAGCAGACAGCGCATCATCCACGCGCGAAAGCCGCGGGCACGCCCGAATACCACTTCGGTGCCCCACTCTGCAAATTCCTCCGCGCGTGATTTCATACCCTGCTATACTACCAGTTCGCCCCCGGCAAGTCAATATCAGAACTCACAGTTACGCGGCGTACGCGGGAAAGGCAGCACGTCACGGATATTCTGAACACCAGTCACGAACATGATGAGGCGCTCAAAACCGACCCCGAAGCCGGCATGCGGCACAGTGCCGTAGCGGCGCAGATCATTGTACCAGTAGTAGGCATCCTTATCCATACCCATGCGGTCAATATTGCCTTCCAGCACCTCCAGGCGCTCCTCACGCTGGCTGCCGCCAATGATTTCGCCAATACCGGGCACCAGTACATCCATGGCAGTCACAGTCTTGCCATCATCATTGAGGCGCATGTAGAACGGCTTGATTTCCTTCGGGTAATTATACACAATAACCGGGCACTTGAAGTGCTTCTCCGTCAGGAAACGTTCATGCTCGCTCTGCATATCCATGCCCCAGTAGGGAGGATACTCGAACTTCTCGCCACTGGCCTGCATGATTTCGATAGCCTCTGTATATGAGCAGCGAACAAAGGGCTTTTCGGCCACCTCTTCCAGGCGCGCACGAAGTCCCTTATCCACAAACTTGCAGAAGAACTCAAAATCCCCACTGGCATCATTCAGCATAGTGCGGGCAATGTGCTTGATGAAGGATTCCGCAATGTCCATGTCGCCATAAATATCACAGAAGGCAATCTCAGGCTCAATCATCCAGAACTCCGCAGCGTGGCGGGAGGTATTGCTGTTCTCCGCGCGGAAAGTCGGCCCGAAGGTGTAGATATTGCTCAGCGCGCAGGCAAAGGTCTCACCCTCAAGCTGGCCGGAAACGGTCAGATTCGCGGGCTTGCCAAAGAAATCATTATCATACCCCTTGTTCTCAGCCAGGGGGTCCATGGTGGTCACGCGGAACATTTCACCGGCACCCTCGCAATCGCTGGCGGTGATGATGGGGGTATGCACCCACACGAAATCCCGCTCCAGGAAGAACTGGTGCACAGCTGCGGCCATGCGGGAACGCGTGCGGAAAATAGCGCCGAACAGGTTGGTGCGCGGGCGAAGGTGGGCAATGGTGCGGAGGAATTCGGGGGAATGCCCCTTCTTCTGCAGCGGATAAGACTCCGGTGCCCCGCCCACAAGCCTGATTTCTGTGGCCTGAATTTCCCACTTCTGCTTACCAGGGCTTTCTACAAGGCGCCCGAGAATACTCACAGATGCCCCGGTAGACATACGACCGATATCCTCATACCCGGGAATACCGGCATCTGCCACCACCTGAATGGAAGCCAGACTGGTGCCGTCATTCACCTCCAGGAAAGAAAAAGCCTTGGAATCGCGGCGGGTACGAACCCAGCCTTCCACCAGAATCTGCTCCGCAGGAGCTTCGCTGCACAATGCGTGTTTGACTAATGTACGCTGAATATTCATGTCTGGGTCGATTGTAGCACCGCCCATGCCCCATTGCGAGCAAAAAAACCGGAATTGACAAAACGAAACAGGAGGCGTATGCTCACCCCCATGCAGGCAGAAGAAAAAGCGCTCCATTACTTTCACCAGGGATTCAACTGCGCCCAGTCCGTCTTTGCCGCCATGGCAGATAAGGTGGGCATGAGCGAGGAAGCAGCCCTGCGCTTTTCATCAGCCTTCGGGGCCGGGCTTGGCCGCATGCGCGGCACCTGTGGCGCCTTTGCCGGTCTCTGCATGGTAGCAGGTTTCTGCAAAGGAAACACCACCGGTAATCCCGACGAAAAAGAACGCATTTTCTCCCTCACCCGGGAACTGGCGGCGGATTTCAGAAACGAATTCGGCACTCTCACCTGCCGCGAGCTGCTTCAGCTGAATGAGGAGATGGAGGCATCTGCCCGGCCGAATGACCGGACATCTGCCTATTATGCTGCACGCCCCTGTGAACGCTGCGTAGCCTTCTGCGCCTCCAGGGCGCAAGAGCTCATTGATTCGCTTGCAGATTCATAACCCCCGCGCTCAGCCCCGGAACACAAGAACAGCCAGCAGCACAGGCAGCACACTGCGCCAGAGAGTGTGCGTGCGGCGCACGGGCTGCTGAGGCTGCGGCAGCAGCTCATTCAGGCGGGCATTCCGTTTAAAGCGCCAGGTGCGGCGGCGCGTGGCCAGGTGCAGGTTACGGCGCAGGGTAAACATCAGACTCGGTTTCTCGATTTCAGGTATCATAGGGTTTTGTAGTAGGGTTAGGGATAATGGAGTTGACCCCTGCCCCGACAACAATACACCAGATACCAAACGACAATACAACTGTTCAGGTTGGCTCGGGTATAGGGTAGTCAGGGAGCGTCAACGCAGCTATACTAACAAACAGGCACCCGGTTTGCAAGCATCTTTTTCCATTTTCCACCACAACAGACCAGTCAGCATGCGCGGATAAACATTGCAATCTCCGTACTGGAGGCTATAATATCACACATGCTGACTCTGCGTTCATTCCTGCTTCTGCTGTTTCTCTTTCCCCTGCTTCTCCAGGCTTGTGCAGCCGAATGGAAAACAAATTACGAGGAAGCGCTGAAGGAATCTGCCCGCAGCGGCAAACCTGTTCTGGCTGAATTCACCGGTTCTGACTGGTGCTACTACTGCAAGCGACTGCGGCTGGAGGTACTCGAATCACCGGCCTTTGCCGCATGGGCCGCAAAGAATTTCATTCTACTGGAGATTGATTTACCCCAGCACAAACAGATTGACACCGCCCTGCTGGCGCAGAACCAGATGCTGAGCAGTAAATACCAGGTGGACGGCTATCCTACGCTCCTCGTGCTCGACTCTCAAGGGCGCCCCCTCGGCGGACTGTTTGGCTACGTTGGAAACCCGAAAACAGTGCAGAAAGAACTGACACCAGGCCTGAAAGCTGCCAGGCTGCTGCGCAAGGCGGCCAGTCTGCCGGAAGATCAGAAACAGGCGCCCCTGCTGGCAGCCTGGAAACTGATTCCTCAGGAACTGCATGAGCTGAATATTCCGCTGCAGCAGGAGGTCTCTGCCCATGACCCGGAGGACCGCAGCGGTCTGCGCGCCGCAGCAGCCGCAGAGCAGGCGCTGCAGGAATGCAAGGCAGCAGAAGCTGCAGCCCCAACTGATACCGCAGCACTCCGCATCGTGGAGGCAGCACTGGAAAAGGCCACCCCCCTCAACAAACGCCAGCTGCTTGAACTTCAGTACAGGCTTCTTATCCGGACGGCCGAAACACCGGCAGATGTTTATGCCGCAGCAGAAGTGGCCTATGCCGGCATCGATGCCGACCTGCGGCTCTCTGAGCGGGAGAAAGAATCCCGCAAGCGGCAGCTACGCGGTGTATATGCTAACCCGCAAACCACCCTTAACCGTACCAGAATGCTGCTCCGGAAGCGCCCGGCCAGATAACACAACCGGCACAAAGGAGATTTTTTCGCTAGCAGCCTTCTTGGGGCTTGTCATCAGATGAACAGGTCTCTATAATACAGGCATGATGCAGATGCCGAAGTTCCCGTTCACCATTCTTTCCCTGCTCATTGCCTGCACCGCCGGCGAACTGAGAGCCGAAATCCCGCAAACCCGGCCTCAGCAAGCCCCAGCAGCGGCCACAGCCCGGAACCACCCGTTCTTTCGCACGGCTCTGTACCCGGAGTGGTCCAGGATGACGCATGAGCAAGCCATGGCAGATGTGAAGGCGGCCCTGCTGGAAGCAAGGGAACGGCTGAGCGCCATAGCAGCAGTGACTCCCGAGTCTGCTACGTTTGAGAACACCTTTCTGGCCTGGTACAAGGCCGATGAAAACATGAAGCAGATGGCCAATTACCTGAGCCACCTGCAGATGGCCACAGGTTCCCCCGCCGTGCAGCGCATGATGTATGACGTTCACAACGAAATCATGACATTCAAGGCAGAGGGACTTCATGCCGCCCGGATAGCGGATGTGCTGCGAGAGGCAGGGAAAGCCCCCTGGGTAGCACAGCTCAGCCCGGCCAGGCAGCGTTTTGTGCAGCAGATGCTGGCCGGCATGCGCAACTCTGGCTTGCACCTCACCATCGAACAGCAGGCGCGAAAAGCCGCTATTGAGGCAGAACTTTCCAGGCTGGGTTACCGCTTTTCCCTGTATGTCAAGCAGGCCCCGCAGCTGTGGGAACTGCTCATAACCAATCCGGCAGAACTGGATGGAATGCCCCCGCTCTGGATGCAGGCTGCAGAAGCAGCAGCCAGGGGGCGCGGGCAGGATGGAAAGCCCGCATGGCTGGTCAACCTGACAAGCGCCCCGGCCTCAGCAGTGCTGCGCTATTGCACGGTCGAGGAAACCCGCAAAAAATGCTGGCTGGGCACAGTTTCAGCCGGCACTCCTCTCACCCTTGATACAGAACCCATCATTACCCGGATTCTGGAGCTGCGGCACGAACTGGCTACCCTGCTGGGCTATGCAAACTACGCAGATATGCAGGCAGCCCAACGCATGATGGGCAGCGCAGAAAAGGCTCTGGCCTTTGTGAACGAGATGCTGCACCTGAGCAAGCCCGCATGGGATGCCTACGTGGCAGCCGAGATGCAGCGTTTTTCGCAGGCATGCGGTCAGGAGCTCTCAGCCGTGAACCCATGGGATGTGGAATTCCTGAACACCAAGCTTCCCCCGAAACGAAACAGTTTCAATGTTAATGTCATTACGCCCTATCTCCAGACCCCGAAAGTACTGGTGGGACTCATGAATATATGGGCCGGGCTGCTCAGCGTGCAATTCGAGGAACTCCCCACGGCCTGCATCAAGCCGGGGGAATGCGCCCCCGACGGCCATGTGGAAACCTGGCACCCGGAGGTGCGATGCTTCGCTGTGAAGGACACGGCCACCGGGCAACACCTCGGCTCTTTCTATCTGGATATTTACAGCAGGCCCGGCAAGCGGCCGCAAGCCTGGTGCCTTCCCCTGCGGGATGGCGAGCCTGCAGCAGACGGGGGCCCGGGAGAGCCGCATCTGGCTGCGCTCATGGCAAATTTCACCCCGCCGCAGCAAAACCGCCCGCACCTGATGAGCCACGGAGATCTCTACATGCTTTTCCACGAGTTCGGACACATGATGCACATGATGCTGGGCCACGGTGAATTGCGTGCGCACTGCACAGCCGAAGTGGAACGCGACTTTGTGGAAATGCCCAGCCAACTGCAGGAAAACTGGATATGGGAGCCCGCTGCACTGGCCACCTTCACCAGCCATTATCAGACCGGCGCCCCCCTGCCCGCCGACCTTGCCGAAAAACTGGCAGCAACGCGCGGCTCCAACCCGATTGAGATGCACATGCGCATGCTCCTCATGAGCAAACTGGATCTGGAGCTGCACATGCATTATCATGATAAATACAAGGGCCGCCAGCTGGACGAAGTATGCCGCGATATTCTCTCCCCCTGGCTTTTCCCCTACACCATGCAGCCCCCCAGTGAGATGCGCACCCTCACCCACAGCATGACCGATGGCTATGCCGCCGCGCTTTACACCTACAAGTGGTCTGAAATGCTGGCTGCAGATGCCATGCAGCGCTTCCAGAACGAGGGAATCTTCAACCCCGCCACCGGAGCAGATTACCGCCGCTGCATCCTGAACCGCGGCAGCAGCGTGCCTGCCATGCAGCAAATTCGCGATTTCCTGGGCCGAGACCCGGCACCGGCAGCTCTCATCCAGCGCTATACCAGACCATAAGTAAAAAGCCACCGGAACAACAAGCTTTTGTGCTTGCAGATAAGGGGATATCCTGCTAGGATGACGGCGTATGATGAACCGTAGTCTTTTTGCCCTTGTTGCCGCTCTGCCTGCACTGGCCACAGAAATGCCCCCGCCTATCCCCGATGGCCCCATCGAGTATAATGAGGTGAGCTACGATGACGGCTCCGGCATATATGAGGAGCTCTCCTTCTCAGGCAACTTCGCCCCCGCCCCGGCACCCATGCCCGCAGACAGCTCTGCCCGCCGCGGTTACGTGAACCTGAACGTTTACTCCACCAACTACCAGGTGCGCGGTATGGGCGTGAAGAATGCCCTGAGCAAATACGGCTATTCCTCCGTCAGCGGTTCCTGCATTCTGCCGGTACACGCCCTCAGCGCCTACGGTCTGCAGCACCGCATCAGCGGCGAATACGGCATTGTGTGGGATGCCTCCTGCCCGCTGGGTGATACCCCCGTTGCACGCCTGAGCTATGGCATCGGCAAGGAAATTTTCCCGAACCTCATTGTGGAGGCCGGCTACACCTTCCGCCATGGTGGGCTGGAGGGCCTCATGGCCCGCACCTTCGACGGCGCTTCCCACCGCGTCACGCAGGAGCTGTACGCCAGCGCCACATTCAATGACTATCAGAAGGGATTCTTCGGCAAGCTGGAAGCCGGAGTCGGTTTCTACGGACTCACCGGCGCCTATTTCGATATCGAGGCCGGCTACCGATTCACTGATGTAATGCTGCGTGGCAACACGGGGCTGGACCTGGAGTTTTCCTTCGGTGTAGCCCCCTCTGTCGGTTACTGGGGAGATGATGTGGAGGGCACGGATGCCTACCGAATCAAGCTCGCCCTGCTCCCCTACTCCCAGACCGGCAGCTACGGCCGCGATGCCCGAGCCTATGTAAAACCCTGGGTGCAGTGCTCCTGGTCCGGCTCAAACGCGGCTAAGATTGACCGCATCACCCATGGCCACGGCCCCATCGATCACTTCCAGATTACGCTGGGGATTGATTGCGGACTCAATTTCTGATAAAAAAAGCTTGCATGGGGCAGGCTACTCGTGTAGAATGCCCCCGCAACACGCCGGATTAGCTCAGTGGTAGAGCACCCGATTTGTAATCGGACGGTCGTCAGTTCGACCCTGACATCCGGCTCTTGTAAGAAAAGGCCGCTGCTTCAAGAATGGAGCAGCGGCCTTAAGTATTTTCAATTGACATGCCAGAGGCAAAGTATTATCATGCGCGCATGAAGCTTTTCCCGATTCTGGTGACAATGATGACCGCAGGCATGGTGCTTGCAGAAACCCCGGCACCCGCCCCCCAGCAGGCCAGCCAGATTGATCTGATGACCATGACCCAGGATGCACGCTGCAAACAGGTGGTGGTGACCTGCCTCATCAACGGCCAGCCCATGCGCATGATGCTGGACACCGGAGCCACCCACACCGTGCTGCACACCGAGAGCGCCGCCCGGCTGAAGGATGCCCGCTGGCTTGATACCAGCAAGATGAATTTCCGCGGTAATTCCAGCCAGCGTCCCCAGTTGCTCGTAGCCCAGCTGCTGGCAGGTCCGGCAGAATCCCCGGAGCACCCTGTCATGGTGATGAATCTGGGAGCCGTGCGCAGCATGATGGCAGAAAAGATTGACGGCATTCTCGGCATGGATATCCTGCATGCCCTCCCCTTCACCTTTGATCTGCGCAGCGGCGAGTTCTACTGGGGAATTCCGCAGGATGCCAAGCTGGTCCCGCTCTATGCTGCGGCAGATGGCACAGGCCGCGTCACCGTGCAGGGACGCTGCGGGGGTAAGAACGTGCACATGCTGCTGGATACCGGCAGCAGCGTCACCCGCGTATTCTCCGATGAGTGGGCACCCGGCGAAGGTGCCGAAATCGGCGCGCAGATTGGGGATATCGACAGCGCTACCGGCGTAAAACTCATGGAGGGAGCCGCCGGAGATATGGAGCTGGGGCCCGGCGTGACAGCAAAGGGAGTCACCCCCCTGCTCTGCAACAGGAATGAACTCCCCATGCTGGGCATGGATGGCCTGCGTGGCCTGGTGCTGGTACATGTTCCCACGGAGGACAGCCCGCACGGCCTGTTCCTGATTGCACAGTAACGCGATAAATTTCCCATGTACAAGCTCGCATTATCCATTTGCCTGCTTTTCCTCAGCAATGTAGTCATGACCTTCGCCTGGTATGGGTTCCTGAAGAAACCGGGCGAGGGCGCTACCACACCCATGTGGCAACTTATCCTGATGAGCTGGGGGCTTGCCTTATTTGAATACTGTTTCATGGTGCCCGCCAATCACCTGGGCCGCGCCTACGGGCTCTCCCTGGCTCAGCTCAAAATCATGCAGGAAGCACTGACGCTGAGCATATTTGTTCCCTTCATGATTCTCTACATGGGAGAACAGTGGAAATGGGACTACCTCTGGGCCTTCCTCTGCGTGCTCGGTGCCGTCTTCTTTGTGAACCGAGAGGCTCTGATGGGCTGAATCTGCCCCATCCACCAGCAACTGCTGTACATCCGACGGGCCGTAATACCCATAGCAGAAAGTAACACAGAGCATCTTCATTCCGGGCGAAATGAAGAGCTCAAATGGGGGCCTCAGGCAAGAACAAACGGGCTGATTTCCCACATGGAGAAATCAGCCCGAAGATAATTGGCTGCTAAACCGGTTTACTTCTTAAGCTGCTCAGCAGTGGGTGCAATAATCTGCACAGGCACCTTGATTTCAGGCAGCCATTCAGCCTTCACCTTTACCGTGGCGGTACCGCTTTCACCGCGATTACCACGCACCACGGCCAGAATACGGCCATTGAAGAAGCTCTGCTTCATATCCTGCATGCAGGTGTGGTCCACGGGGTTGCCGTTGCAGAAGCCGACCAGCTCTGCGGGGCCATCGATGCTGAAGCTTACCTTTCGGCTGTCAGTAGGCACCACATTACCCTGAGCATCAGTGAGAGACAGGGAAATGTAGCTCAGGTCGCGGGCATCGCCCACAATGGCGGGTCGATCCACCTCGGCATGCACGCGGGCAGAAGCACCCGTGGTCACGCGTTTGGCCGTAGCCCAGGGCTGGCCATTCTTCTTCACCACCACTTCCACTGTGCCGGGTTCGTACACGACATCCTCCCAGGTGAAGCGGAACTGGTTCTTGCTCACCACGAGGCTCTTATCCTTCTGGGTGAAGGTGGGGCCTTCGCCGCGGCGGCGCACGCCCTGGCTCTTGCCGTTCACGAAGAGCTCGGCCTCATCGCCGCTGGTGAACACCATCACCGGAGTCTTCTGCCCCTCGCGGCCTTCCCAGTTCCAGTGCGGCAGGATGTGGGCCATCTTCTTCTCCGGGTTCCACTGGCTCTGGTAGAGGTAGTAGATATCCTTCGGGAAACCGGCCAGGTCAATCAGGCCGAAGTAGGAACTGCGGCTGGGAGCCTTGTTGCCCATGGCCTTGAGCTGCGCCATGGCGGCCTTCTTCTCCTCCTCACTGGCGCCGATGAAGTTGCCGATATTGGAAGCATCCTGGTTGTAGGGGGTGGGCTCGCCGATGTAGTCGAAACCGGTCCACACATACTCACCCGCAAGATCAGGTGCCTTGGTGTGGGCGTGCATCTCGATATCCGCGCAGGAGCCCCAACCGGTGGAGGAAAGCGCATAGCTGCTCACCTGGAAATAACGGGCACCGCTGTGCACATCCCAGTTCATCGGGAAGAAATAGGTATCGCGGGTGGATACACAGCTGCAGGTCTCTGAACCGTAATAGGGCTGGTCGGGGTGCTTTGCTCGGAAATCACCATAAAGATGCGGCTTGTAGTTCAGGCCATACACATCCATGGTATCGGAGAAACCATTCTTGTATGCGCGCATATCATTGCAGCCCACGGTGTAGGGACGCGTGGTATCATACTTGCGCACCTCATCGCGCAGGTCGATGGCGGTCTCCAGATTTTTCTTGTGCTTCGCGGGGTCATTGTGCCCCTGCTCCGGGATTTCGTTGCCACCGCTCCAGGCAATAATGGAGGGATGGTTGCGGT
>JAZOTV010000036.1:0-8036 GCA_045657815.1 Akkermansia sp. | reverse complement strand
ACCTGTAACCTTCAAAATCTCGCGTTTTAGTATGACAAAACACACGATTGCTCGATAGCGAAAAAATCATATCAGAACCCGTGAAACGGGTGGCAGAAGGCCTGGCGGCATTGATAAGCAACGCTTTCCCGTCTCCGGGCTCGCGCCCTACGCCGTGGCAGGCTGTCACCCGTTATCACGGGTTTTAATGTCTCTATATTAACTACTAACGAGTGGTTCCGCGGCTAGGAGGCTTCGGCTGTCGCCTACGCCCACCCGGGACGCAGCTGCACGCACTCGCTATTGATATGCCGCCCGTTTCACGGGCTCAGAAATCCGCAGGCTCCGCCTGCCTGATGGATTGGGACTTGGCAGGCCTGCTATCAGAACCCGCGCCAGCGGGTGACATATCCATAGTAAGCATTCATTCGTGGCTCTATCGGCGAAAGTCGCTAACTTTCAAATCGTCAATCGTAAATAGTCAATCCACGTGTGCCAAATCTTTGGGACACGCGGGATTCTCTCTGTTTTTGCTTGTAGGCGGAGGGTATTATA
The DNA here is from genome assembly GCA_045657815.1 of Akkermansia sp. GTDB lineage: Bacteria > Verrucomicrobiota > Verrucomicrobiia > Verrucomicrobiales > Akkermansiaceae > Akkermansia. Next base: position 7,502 of record JAZOTV010000036.1, on the reverse strand, counting down.
TGCTATGCTCAGCGGCATGTATAAATCATTCCTTTTCTCCCTGCTTGCAGCGGGGATTACCCTGGGGGCTGAGAGCTTTGAGAGTCTGCCTTTCGGGGAGATGACATCGGGCACAACGGAGTATGGTCAGCTGAGTGCAGAGGCTGGGCATGCGGAGATTTTCAAGAGAGCACGCACGGGTAGCAAATCGTTGCGTATCAAGGGTGGTGCGGGACGCAGCGTGAGTCTGAAACTGGCATCGCCCACAGAGAAGGAGGTGCGCAGCACGTTCTGGCTGGAGCGCTGGACGCGCAAGGATCCCTTTGCTGTGAAGGTGCTGGCTGTCACGGCCACTGGTGAGCAGCAGCTCAAGGAGCTGGCTGGTCTGGGTGTGGGTGGTTTTAATCATAAGATTGAGCTGGTGCTGCCCAAGGGTACCACGGCTATCCGCCTGGTGGCTGATACTCCGGAAAATGCCGGCGTGATGATTGATGATTTCATGATGATGATTGGCAAGATGAAGCTGGGTGAAGTGAAGGCTCACAACCCGGGCGTGTGGCCGGTCATGAAGCGTGCCAGGTATAATCCGGTGGTGAAGATTTCTGTGCAGACGGAGGGTGCAGAGGAGCCGGTGAAGGTGGATGGCCTGGAGCTGACGGTGGATAATCCTGACCAGGTGGCCAAGGTGACCCTGCGCAGCGGCAATGCCAACGGCACGGATTTCAAGAACAGCGTGGAATATGGCTCTGCCAGGCCCGGCAAGAACGGCAAGGTGGTGATTAAGTCTGCCCAGGGGCTGGATGGTGGCGAAAATACGCTCTGGGTTGATGTGGAACCCAGCGAGGATTCCATTATCGGCTCCACCTTCAGCCTCAGTGGTCTGAAGATGAGTATCGGCGGGAAGGAGATTGAGCCTGAGCTGGAGCCTGTGACGCAGCGTATTGGTATCATGCTGGCATTCCCGGGCGATAAGGTAGGTCAGAAGGAGGGCGAGGCTCGCGATTGCGCCGCTTTCCGTATTCCCGGCCTCATCCGCACGAAGGCCGGCTCCCTTATTGGTGTGTTCGATGCCCGCTATGATAATGAGGTAGACCTTTGCCGCGATATTGATGTGGCAGCTGTGCGCTCTACGGATGGTGGGCAGACCTGGACCCTGCCTGCTGTGAACATGGACTCCGGCCCCGGCATGGCCAACGGCTGCGGCGACCCCTGCATTCTGCAGGATAAGAAGGGCCGCGTGTGGATGCAGGCGCTGGCCTGCCACTTTGCCCCCGGTGCCCGCGCCATCAACGCTTCCGGCACGGGTACAGACCCCTCCAGAACCGGCCAGTGGGAAATGGTGTATTCTGATGACGATGGCAAGACCTGGAGCCCCGTCATGAACGTGACTGAGCAGGTGAAGAAGGATGAGTGGACGCTTATTCTGGCCGGCCCGGGCAATGGTATCTGCACGAAGCAGGGCTACATTGTGTTCCCTGCTCAGATCTGGCAGAATGGTGCCAACCCGGTGTGCCGCAGCTGCATCTGCTACTCCAAGGATGGCGGCAAGACCTGGAAGATGAGCGAGGGTGTGCCTGCCAAGACCTCGGAGTGCCAGGTGGTGGAGCTTTCGGATGGTTCTCTCATGCTGAACTGCCGCAATGAGAACTACGGTGGAAAACGTTATGTGTTTGTGACCAATGATATGGGTGAAACCTGGACGGAGCATGAGACGAACACTAAGACGCTTAATGACCCGACCTGCCAGGCTTCTCTCATTGCCGCAGAAACGGAGAAGTATGGTCGCCTGCTGCTCTTCTCTAATCCCTGGATTCATGGCCGCAGCAATATGAGCGTGCGTGCCTCCCGCGATGACGGCAAGACCTGGAGCGAGGGACTGCTGTATGATTCCCGAGGCTGCATGGGGTATTCCTGCCTGGCTATGACTGACCCCGACCACGTGGGCGTGATTTATGAGACCTGCCACACGAATGGCGACACGAATTACCGTGGTATCGGCTTCCTGCGCCTGCCGCTCAAGACGATTGTGACCGGCGAGGCTGCTGAGGTGAAGGCTGCCAAGGTGAACAAGGCTGATAAGAAGGCAGAAAAAAAGACCGGCAAGGGCAAGAAGAAGGATAAGTCTGCCGGCAGGGGTAAGAAGAAATCTGCCAGATAAGTGAGCTTTCCAGGGCGGTCCTGAACCAGGGCCGCCTTTTTTTTCACAGCCGGGGCAGGTCTGCTATCAGAACCCGCGAAGCGGGTGACATATCAATAGCGACGGGGTGGAGCCGCCGCGCTTCAGCGGGGCGAGCGAAACCCCTCGTACGAACAAAAAATAATCTGGAACCCGTGGAACGGGTGGCAGAAGGCCTGGCAGAAATGATAAGCAACGCTTTCCCGTCTCCGGGCTCGCGCCCTTCCGTCTCCGGTAAACCTTCCGTCTTCGGCTTCGCCTACGCCGTGACAAGACGCCGAGACAAGACGCCGTGGCAGGCTGTCACCCGTTATTACGGGTTTCAATGCCTTTAATATGCCATTACGAGTGGTTCCGCTGCTAACGCAGCTGCACGCACTTGTTTTTTCTTGTTTCTCATGCTGGAGTATGGTATAGAGAAATCATGTACATGAGACCCTTACTCGGCATATTGCTGTGTGGCGTAGCAGGCGCCACAGAACAGTTCGAGAAGCTGCCGGCAGGTGGCTTCACCAGCCATCCCTGTGTGTATGGTACGCTGACGGCAGCAGCCGGTCATGCGGAGATTAACCGCGGCCATGGCCGCAACAGCGCCCAGGCGCTTCGTCTGCTGGGTGGTGAGAAGCATGTTGCCACCGTGACGCTGAGCAAGGCGCTGCAGGTGGATGCCCAGGGGCAGTGCTGGATGGAGCGCTGGACTTCCCGTTCTCCCTTCTGTCTGCGTGTGATAGCTGTTACCCCCACTGGTGAGAAGGAAGTGCTGAAGGTGGACAAGGCCAATGTGGGCGGCTACAACCAGCTGCTGAAGTGGACGATGCCGGCCGGCACCACAGCTGTGCGTTTTGTGGCTGATAGTGCCGTGGGCGGTGGTGTGCTGCTGGATGACCTGACCCTGATGGTGGGTCCCATGAGCGTTAAGAGCGTGAGTTTCCGCGATCCCGGCGTGTTCCCCATCATGAAGCGTGCCACATACAACCCCGTGCTGGCGGTGGATGTGGAGAGCGAGGGCGCTGAGAATCCCAAGGCTGTGGCCAAGGTGAGCCTGAAAGTATCTGACCCCGCCCGTGTGGCCAGTGTGACCCTGCGCAGCGGTGATGCGGACGGTCTGGAGCTTCGCAACGGCAAGGAATTCGGCACTGGCGTGCCGCTGGCCGATGGTTCTGTGCTGATTCATACGAAGGGTGTGCTGGATGGCGGTGTGAACCACCTCTGGCTGGATGTGCAGCCTGCCGGTGGTGCCCCTGTGGGTTCCACTATCAGCTTCAGCGATGTGAAGATAACCATTGATGGCAAGGAATACAGCCCTGAGCAGGCTCCTGTGACCCAGCGTGTGGGTACCATGCTTTCGTTCCCCGGCGATAATGTGGGCAACCAGCCGAATGGCGAGGCACCGCGCCACTGTGTGGCTTTCCGCATTCCCGGCATGATCCGCACCACGGCGGGTACCCTGGTAGCCTGTTTCGATGCCCGCTACCACCACGAGGGTGACCTCTGCGCCGATATTGATGTGGCCACGGTGCGCTCCACAGACGGCGGCCAGACCTGGACCATGCCCGAGGTGAGCATGGATGCCGGCCCCGGCTACAACAACGGCTGCGGTGACCCCTGCATCCTGCAGGACCCCTCCAATGGGCGTATCTGGATGCAGTCCCTGGTGTGCCACTTCAGCGGCGGTGCTTCCCTGGGCGTGTCTCAGACCGGTTTCGATAAGGACAAGACCGGCCAGTGGGGCATGGTGTATTCCGATGACGATGGCAAGACCTGGTGCAAGGACTATGTGAACCCCACCCGCCAGATTAAGAAGGAGGAGTGGACCACCATTCTGGCCGGCCCCGGCAACGGTATCGTGACCAGCAAGGGAGTCATCGTATTCCCCGCCCAGATCTGGCAGCGCGGTGCTAACCCGAACTGCATGAGCACTATCTGCTACTCCACGGATGGTGGCAAGAACTGGGCCTATGGCAACGGCGTGCCGCACAAGACCTCGGAATGCCAGGTAGTGGAGCTGCAGGATGGTTCTATTATGATTAACTGCCGCAATGAGACCTGGGCTGGCAAGCGCGTGGTGTACGTGACCAAGGACCTGGGCAAGACCTGGCAGCCGCATGAGACGAACTGCAAGGACCTTGTGGAACCCACCTGCCAGGGCTCCATCATCTCGGTGAACTCTGCCAGGCACGGCAAGCTGCTGCTGTTCAGCAACCCCAAGGTATACCCCCGCAGCTTCATGACGGTGCGTGCCTCCCGCGATGACGGCAAGACCTGGAACGGTGGTGTGCTGTACGATTCCCGCCGCTGCATGGGTTACTCCTGCCAGGCTATGGTGGATGATGACCACCTCGGCATTATCTATGAGACCTGCCACACCAACAGCAGGAATGGCAACCGCGGTATCGGCTTTATCATCCTCCCGCTGGATGAGGTGGTGAATGCCAAGTAAGGCTACCCACGCATATCAAGATAAGCAAAGGCTGCTGGTCTTCTGACCGGCAGCCTTTGCTTTATATGTCGCTCATGTGTCCAAACGAATATTATTGCTGATATGCAATTAGTTGGGTAGTTGGCACGTGTCAGTGAGCGGAATTCAAAAGCCCACTCCGTGGGCTCAGAATTTCGCAGGTTACACATGCACGATTAATCGTAATCGGGGCCATTGAGATTTAACAGAAAATCCTACTTCGGATTTTTCTTGCAGGGCGGGAAATTCCTGCTAGAATGCAGGATATGTTTCGTTGTTTAACAATTTTATGCATGTTGGCCGGGGTAGTGCTGCCGGGATGGGGAGCAGGGGAGGAAAAGCCGTTGCCGGCGCCGGTGATGACGGGTGGTATGCCGCTGATGGAGGCTATTGCGCAGCGCCATTCGGCCCGTGATTATGATACAACACGTGCGATTGATGACCAGACACTTGCGGATATCCTGTGGGTGGCCTGGGGTGTGAATTCATACGGTAAGCGCACGATTCCGACCTCCCGCAACCTGCAGAATATGCAGCTTTTTGTGCTTACCCCCACCGGCACCTGGGAGTACGATGGCCCGGGGCATAAACTGGTGAAGGTGAATGATAAGAACCTGATTCCGCTCTGCGAGCGCCAGGATTTCGTGAAAAACGCCCCGCTGCACCTGCTCTACACCTGCCTGGATGACCGCGGGGGCGAAAACCACGTAGGCTCTGCCTACCAGAATGTGTATCTCTACTGCACTTCCCGCGGGCTTTCCACTGTGGTGCGCGCCATGATTGACAAGGAGGCACTGAAGAAGGAAGTAGGCCTGCCGGAAAATCACAATGTCATCGTGCATCAGTGCATCGGCTGGCCCAGGGAACAGAAGTGATGCCGCCGCTGCGGGAGCGGGCTTCCTTGCTTTATTTTCTGCCGGATTGCGCATCTTTTCTGCTAAGTAAAACTTGCCAATAGCGGTAGATTGTAGTAAAGTGACGGGTAGCACAAGCCTGTTCCCGCACGTTCGCGCGCGGGGCGGCGTGTACCTGCACGCCCGACCTGTGCTGAGAATACAATTCCAATCAATTATGTCTCAGGTAACAAAAACACTCATTAAGTTGCTGGTTGTGCTGCTGATTAGTGGCAGCATGCTGTTCATGCCCTTCGAAGAATGGGGCCTGCCGGTGAACCCGATTCAGACGCGCGTGATTGCGCTCTTCGTGTTTGCCGCTCTGATGTGGATTCTGGAGGTTATTCCGATCTGGACCACATCTGTTCTGGTGATTACCCTGGCTCTGCTGGGTACCTCCAATACATCGCTCAATTTCCTCAAGGTTGATAAATTCGACGGCAAGGAAGTGGCTGCCATCGTGGCAGATGCCTACGGCCCCGGCGCTGATGCCGAGGTGGTGAAGTCTACTCAGGCCAGCGTGTCTGAGTCTCTCAAGAAGGCCGCCAACCTCACCCCGGATGTGGTGCGCAGCACCATCAATACCGCCATCCTCAAGCCCGTGGTAAATGGCAAGGCTGATGCCGCCCAGGCCACCGCCCTCAAGGATGCTGCCGGCCGCCTGTATGACGGCGAGGTGAGCGCCCGCATCTCCAAGCTGGACCTGACCAACCTGACCCAGCAGAAGAGCATTTTTGCGACCTTTGCTGACCCCATCATCATCCTGTTCCTTGGTGGTTTCTTCCTGGCCGATGCCGCCACCAAGTTCCGCCTGGACATCAACCTGGCCCGTGTGCTGCTGCGCCCCTTCGGTACCAACCCGAAGTACGTGCTGCTGGGTCTCATGAGCGTGACGGCTCTGTTCTCCATGTTCATGAGCAACACCGCCACCGCCGCCATGATGCTGGCTCTGCTTACCCCGGTGCTTGCCCTGTTCAAGCCGGAGGACCGCGGCCGCGCTGCCTTCGCCCTCTGCATTCCGATTGGCGCCAACGTGGGTGGTATCGGTACCCCCATCGGTACACCGCCTAACGCCATTGCCCTCAAGTTCATGCAGGAGAATGGCTGGAACGTGACCTTCGGTGACTGGATGATGTTCGGCATTCCCTTTGTGGTGATTATGCTGCTCATCGGCTGGGTGATTCTCATCAAGATGTTCCCGATTGACCAGAAGAGCCTGGACCTGGCCAAGGAGATGAAGGGCAAGTTCATGACCACGCCCAAGGCCTGGGTGGTGTACATCACCTTCATCGTGACCATCCTTCTGTGGGTGGTGCCCAAGCAGTACCACGGCCTGGACGCCAACAGCGTGGCCATCATCCCCATCGCGGTGTTCTCTGTGACCGGCGTTATCACCGCCAAGGACCTGCGCGCCATGAGCTGGGATGTGCTCTGGCTTGTAGCCGGCGGCTTCGCTCTGGGTGTTGCCCTGGGTGAAACCAAGCTGGCCAATGACCTCATCAACTCCATTCCCTTCGCCGAATGGGACAGCCTGGCCCTCATCGTGGGCTCCAGCCTTATCTGCCTCTTCATGGCTACCTTCATGAGCCACACGGCCACCGCCGCCCTGCTCATGCCCATCATGGCCTCTGTAGCCGCCGGTATGGTGGCTGGCGGCGCCATGGGTGCCCCCCGTGCCATCGGCCTGCTGGTGACCATCGCCTTCGCCTCCTCCCTGGGTATGGCTCTGCCGATTTCCACTCCCCCGAACGCCATGGCCTACGCCACCGGCCACGTGGAGCAGAAGGGCATGGCTATCTCCGGGACCATCCTGTGCCTGATTGGTCTGGCTCTGACCATCGGCCTCATGTACCTGCTGGGTGCCATCGGCTTCTTCGGCTGATAAACCTGAATTACAATGATTCATCTGCCTGAACAGATTATTGAACCGCTCAACCGCATCAATGCGGTGTACTTCAGCGACCCCGGGCGCACCATCGAGCTTGCCGAAGGCGAG
>JAZOTV010000035.1:0-7501 GCA_045657815.1 Akkermansia sp. | reverse complement strand
TGCTGTTCTGTTCCGCGCTGGTCAGCGTGGTGCGCACAGTGGCAAAGCTCCAGCGGTTCGCGCAAAGCACCTCCCGCCGCACCGGATGATAATGCATGTAGCACATGCGGGACGGCAAGCTGCCATTCGGGTTCAGATCGGGAATGGGGGATTCCCCCAGGCGGCTGGGCGCCATGTTGCAGATATCCAGCGGCGTGGGGCGGGTGTTTTCTGGTATGGTAGTTGACATGATGGCTGAGTGTACTCGTTGCGGTACGGCCTAAAACATGCCACAGGATACCGCTGTTGGCAAAAGGAATGATGCACCGGGAACATCTTTGCACGCGACAAGGTGTGCCGCGTCCCTCAATTTGCTGGAATACGCACCCGGTATGCCCTAGGGTATTCCCCATGAACGCAGATGCCAGAATCCGGGCGCTGGAGTATTACCGCACTGCAGGCCGGCAGATAGAAGCCGACCTGAATACACTGGCCGACCACCCGGAAGGAGTCATCCTGCTCATGCCCCGGCTTGTCGCGCTGATGAAGCCGGTGCTGAGCAGCCAGCCGGAATTATGGCCGCAGCTGGAACACGTATTCCCCACTGCGGATGCCTGGTATATCCACCTGCTGGTGGGAGACCTGGGCCTGGCCCGCAGACTGGCCGCAACCCTGCCGCCCCGGCAGTGGCTCTGCTTCCAACGCGGATTGCGCAGCCCACGCCCCCACCGCCTGGCCTGGCATGCGTTCCTACATCAACCCCGAAACCACTGATTACATTTATGGGATTCAGCAGCACCAACTACCACGCCGCCACCAACACGATTCCTGTGGTGACGCAGCATCAGGCAGAGGAATCATACAACGCAGCTCAGCAGGCCAACGCTCAGAAAAAGGGAATTCTCTCCACAATTCTGAGTTCCCACCGCCGCAAGGAAACCACCTCGTCCGTGGATTCAGCTAACTCCACCCTGGGATAATGCAGACGATACTCAACAGCTACCAGAGCCTCAAAGCAGCCCGCGCACCGTGGGAGAGCTGGTGGGATTCCCTGCGCCACTATGTGCTGCCCGACCGCATGCACACCGAGGCGGGCACCAACTCGGGCGAGGCTCCGCCCGCCCACCACCTGAGCGATACAACCGCCGTGGAGGCTTGCCAGAAACTGGCCAGCGGACACATGAGCTATATGACCCCCAGCAATGAGCTGTGGTTTAAATGGAGCTGCCCACTACCAGATGCCGGAGACGAGGCAGAAGCCTGGTACAACCGGTGCTCCGAAATTGCCAACCGTGAGCTTAGCCAGAGCAATTTCTACACCGAGCTGCACGAATGCTTTCTGGACCGCGTGGGCCTGGGCACCGGCAGCATGTACTGCGGCAGCTCCCGCAGCGGCAAGCTGCTGTTCCGCCACATTCCCTGCGGTGAGTTCGTGTGCGCTGAAAATGATGAATGCCAGCTGGATACCTACATGCGAGAATTCAGCTTCACCCCGCACCAGGCTGCGGCCAAATTCGGCGCCAGGGCGCTGGGGCCGCGCGGCCGGGCTATGCTGGAAAACGCACGAAACCCGCACGAAGGCGAGCTGCGTTTCTTGCATGTGGTGCGCCCCCGCAGCAAGCGTAACCGCAACCGTGACAACGCCCGGAACATGCCTTTCGAGAGCATTTATTACAGCTTGGATGACCAATGCTGCGTGCAGGAAAGCGGCTATCGCGAAATGCCTTACATGGTAACCCGTTTCCTGCGCTGGGGCACGGGTATGTATGGGCTGGCACCGGCCCGCCTGGTCTACCCGGATATCCGCCAGGCGCAATTCCTCAACCGCATTCTCGACATGCTGGGTGAGGTGGCCGCCTTCCCGCGTATTCTGGAGCTGGCCAACCAGGCCGGCGAGGTTGATTTACGCGCCGGTGGCCGCACCATCATCAACCCGGAAAGCGCCAGCCTGGGTTTCCCGCGTGAATGGGCCACGCAGGGGCGATACGATGTGGGCATGGATCGTCTGCGGCAGAAACAGGAATCCATCCGCCGCGCTTTCTTTGTACCCATGCTGGAGCTGTGGGAGGAACGCAAGCAGCAGATGACAGCCAGCGAGATATACGCCCGGGAAAATGAGCGGGTGATGCAGTTCTCGCCCTCGTTCACCCTGTTTACCAGCGATTTCCGCCCCATGATGGAGCGTGTATTTGCCCTGCTGTTCCGCCTGGGGCGCTTCCCGCAGCCGCCGTCCACGGCGCTGAAACCGGATCGCAACGGCGAACCCGGCATTGAACTGCCGCAGGTAGTGTACCAGGGCCGCATTGCCACGGTCATGCGCAGAATTCAGGCAGAGGGCATCTCGCGCACACTCCAGCGGCTACAGCTCATGGGTGGCATGAATGGCAACATTCTGGACCATGTGGATCTGGACCGCACCTTCCGCCTGGCAGCCCGTATGGATGGTGTGCCGGAGGAACTGCTGCGCCCGGAGATAAGCGTGAAACGCATGCGCCGCAAGCGCGAGGCAGAGGCCTTACAGCAAAACAACCAGCCCACACCCCCCATGCCATGATTTACCGCAGAAATCTGCAGCAGGAACAAGCCCGGGAGGAACGCAGCCGGCTGCTGAGGGTGTTCTCCACCCCTGAGGCGCAGCAGGTGCTGGCCGACCTGGAAAGACGATTCGAAACCCACCTGCCCGTATTCCAGGGCAAGGCCGGCGGCTATGACCCCCTGGATGCCATGCGCCGCGATGCGCACCGGGAAATCTTCCTCATCATTCGCCACCAGCTGGAGCTGGCCCGGCAGGAAGCAACACAAAACCAACATGAACACAATGGATAACACCGAAGAACAGACAGTACCCACCACCCCGCACCTGGAAGACATGCACGCCGGGCTCATGAACGCAGATGGCACCTTCACCCCCGGCTGGTTCTCCCGGTTTGAGGAGCTGAAACCCTATGCGGCCACGCTCTCCAAATTCCAGCGTCCGGAGGCGCTGGCAAAAAGCTATGCGAACCTGGAAAAACTCCGCGGCTACCCGGACACGGCGGATGCCGCCCGCATGGCCGCTTTCCGCGAAGCGGTCGGCCTGCCGCCCAAGCCTGAGGAGTTTGCCATGGAGCGTCCTGAGGACACGCCGGATGAACTCTGGAACGAGGAGCTGGTAAAGCAGCTCAGCGGGGTGGCCTATGAATACGGCGTTCCCCCGAAGGCGCTGGCCGCACTGGTAGAACGCTACACCGCCGAAGGCAAACGATTCCTGGAGCGCTGCTGCATGGAGAACCAGGAAGCCATTGCCCACGCAGATGCCGAATTGCAGCATAGTTGGGGGCCTGCTTATGAGGAGAACATGAAGGCCATTGAATCCTTCCTCCGCACCATGGGTGAGCGCACCGGGGTAGATGTGCAGAAGCTGGTGGAGCACCCCGCCCTGCGCGCTAACCCGGATTTCGCCCGTCTCATGCTGGAAGCAGCCGGACTCATGGATGAAGCGCCCATGCACCCCGGAAACAAACCGGATGATAAAAAAGAAGCCTACCGCATTGCGCATGACCCCACGCACCCGCTGCACGAGGCCTACATGCGCACCAGCCACCCCCAGCACCGGTATGCGAACGAGCAGTATGACCGCCTGGCGTTCGGGCGGCGCATCTGACCCCGGACCGCCCGGAAACAAGAAAGCAAATCCCCGGCTCCATACTCCGGAACCGGGGATTTGTTTATAAACTCTTCAATATAAATCAACGGCGATGCCCACCAGCACGCCTGCCCGGTGCAGCGGAACGACTGGCAGCGGAACGACTGGCAGCGGGACGACTGGCAGCGGGGCGGCTGATCTGCGGGCGCTGCACCGCGGGTCTGTGATTCACCGCAGGTCTGTGGTTCACCGCAGGTCTTTGGTTCACCGCGGGTCTTTGGTTCACTGCGGGTCTTTGGTTCACCGCAGGTCTTTGGTTCACCGCGGGTCTTTGGTTCACCGCAGGTCTTTGGTTCACCGCAGGTCTTTGGTTCACCGCAGGTCTTTGGTTCACCGCAGGTCTTTGGTTCACCGCGGGTCTGTGGTTCACCGCGGGTCTTTGGTTCACCGCAGGTCTTTGGTTCACCGCAGGCTTGTGGTTCACCGCAGGTCTGTGGTTCACCGCAGGCTTGTGATGCACCGCAGGCGCATGCGGTGCATGGTGGGGCGCATGCAAAGCATGGTGCGGAGCATGATGGGGAGCATGGTGGGGTGGGGGGCCGGCAGGCTTGCGGCCGGGGTGGTGCCCGGGCGGGCAGTGGGGCGGCACAGGCACGCGGTGCACATGGTGCGGATAATGCCAGTGGCCATGGTACCAGGGAGCCGGAGCCCAATCCGGCACAAGGCAGGCTGCGGTAAGCGCAGCAAAGGAGAAAATTGCCACACCAGCTGCGGTATAACCATACACCGGCTGGCCGTAATAATAACCATAAATCGGGAAACCGTTTACATCATACCGCGCGTTTGTCCACGATACAGTTGTACTTACTCCGGGTGCACCCACAGTTACAGATGCACTGGTATACACCGGGTAATCATAGACCGCGCAAGAGGTGAACAGCAGCGCCACGCTGCTGAAAACTGCTATAATTGACAGCTTGGATTTCATGGTTCAAATTCTGGTTCAGTAAAAGAGAAGCGTCTTAAGTTTACACTTTTACGTTATAATTGCAAATTATTTCCATGTATGCACAAGTTTCTCCCGGCTGGTGCACAAACTTTCGCGCAAAAAATGCCCCGCTGCTCCTTATTTCCTCCCAATGGCAAGGCTGAAGGTCCACAGGAGACGGTGCATCCGCAAACGGCCACTTCAGAAAACGCCTGTTATCCCCGCTCAAGTACTCTCCATACCCGACCCGCTGCAGCGTGGTCTGAAAAAAAAGCTCATCGCTACAGAATGTGTGGTGGTAAAACCAGCGGTACAGTGGGTGCCGCACGGCATACCTGGCGATGGCTGCCACGCATTCCCCTGTGAGCGACCACCACTGCGCCCCACCATAGAACGGGCGGTACAGATAATACAGGGGGCGGCGCAGGCGCAGGCGAATCCACTTATTCGTATACCACCAGAACCAGCGGTGCCAGGGGCTGTGCTTACTGACCATCCAACGCGGATACCAGGTGCCTGCCCGGTGTATCCCGCCATCGCGTCCCCAGGCGCTGCGGCGTGGAATCTGTTCGCATTCCATATACTGCACCTTGCGCGCGGCACTCTCGTCCAGCTCCTTATCCAGCTGCTCCAGAGGCATGGCCGGCAGACACTGCCCGCTGAGAAGGTGCACATAGCGGTAACCACGGCCGTATTCAGGCATCTCGCGGATGGCATTCAACGTAGCCTTCGCTACCGTCCAGTCTGCCCATACCACCTTCTCCCGCCTGCTTACCAGCCGCACCCGTTCACTGGTCTGAATCTGCTCCGCCATGTGACTTGCGGCATCCACGTGAATATACACGTCATGCCCGGCGGCACTCAGTGCCCCGGCCAGTTCATTCACCTGCCAGGGCGCCTGGTGGCACAAAATGATATATGCATCACTCACAATGCTCATTTTACCCCATTTTCATCCCCCTGTAAAGCACACTCTCAGCCAACTACTTAAACTTTTTCCCCGTTTCGTTGTAGTTTTGCTTGACGCGCCGCCCAAATTGTGTAAAATAGCGCACCGCTTTATTTTTTAACGTCACCTAGAACATCTTATGTCCCGTATTTGCAATATCACATTTGCCATGCCGCACAAAGGCCGCCGCATCCATCGTTCCGGTCTTGCCAAGAAGAAGGGTGGTATCGGCCGACACGTCACCAAAGTGGTGAACCGCACTGTTTATCCCAACCTCCAGGAGAAGCGCATCTGGGTGCCCGAGCTCAACGGTGGCAAGGGTGGCTACCTTCGCATGAAGCTTTCCTGCAAGGCTCTGCGCACTATCTCCAAGAACGGCGCCTACAACACGCTCAAGAAAGCCGGGATTCTTTACTAAATCCCCCTGCTTTTTTTGAACGAGGCGGTTACCTCCTGCGTCTACAACAAAAAGCCGGACCCGGAGGTGCCGCTCGGCGGTTCAGAAACGAACGCGGACACCGAAGCAGGGAAACACCCTGCCTTTACCTTTCAGATATAATCTAAGAAAATGACCGCGCAACAGACCAAGATCGCGCTTCGTATCAATGACGATAACCTTAACCACCACCTGTGGAACAACCGTGGTGTGTGGTGGTGCCACGTGACGGTGCACAAGCCGGATGCAACGGCTGAGCGCCTGCGTTTCTCCCTCAAGACACGCAATATTGAGAGAGCTCGTCGTCTCCGCGACCGCATCTTTGAGGATATTCAGCGCCACTTCGGCATTGCCGCCTGAGGTACCGCTGCTGAGTAACGTTTTAAGCCGCGCCGGACAGTTCACACTGTCCGGCGCGATTGCATGATATATACTTGACTTGGGAAAGCGAGGTGAGTATGCTGAACACCTATATGAACCATGCCACCAAATCGTTTGCGACCTGCACACCTGTAGCATTTCACGCGAATGATTATTTCTTTACCCGGGATACAGGGCTGATATGCAGAGAGCTGCAGAAAATGGGTCACAAGTGCCGGGATATCATGCCGCTGCCAGCGCACTCAGATGACCTGCCGACACCGGATTTGCTCCGCGTGCCGGCAAGAGCGCTCTACAGCTCCGCCTGGTGGAAAGAACAAGGACTGGACGGCGTAGTACTCTATTCCTGGGGGGATCCCCGCTACACCGGAATTGCAAGAGCCATACGCCGCGCGGGAATCAAACTCATCGTTCATTTCGATTCCAGCGGTGAACTGCATGAGCACTTATCCCGCCGCGGCAGCAAGCTCATCAATAAAGCAAAGGATATATTAATCAATCAGCTCAGGCGGCGGCATCTTTCCCTCGCGCATACCATTACCACCTCGCGCCCCTGCATCGAAAGCCTGCTGCGCGACCCGTACTATGGCGCTGCCGTAGCGGAGAAGTGCGTGGAGTTTCCGACACCGGTCAGCAGTTGTTTCCGATACGACGGGAGCGAGAAGCAGGCACGCGTTATCTGCACTGGCAGCTGGCAGCTCCCGGTCAAGCGGGCTGGCTTCCTGATGAGCGCCCTGAAAAAACTGCTCAGCTCACATAGCACAGTCAAGGCCGATATATGTGGCCCCACCACGCCAGAGCTCGAAAACTGGCACAATACTCTGCCCGGGCATATACGCAGCCGCATTATTCTGCATGGTCAGTGCACTCATGAGAAACTGAGCCGGCTCTGCAATGAAGCCAGCATTTCGCTTTGCACCTCAGAAAGCGAAGGCTCGCACACGGCCTCTGCCGAGGCGTTGTGCTGCGGTTGCAGCGTGGTATGCCCACCCCGGCCCCTGCTGAAAGTGGTACGCTGGTATGCCAGCCGTGAAAGCGGCACCGTTTCCACAGAAGATACGCCGGATTCGATTTGCCAGGCGCTCATGGCAGAGCTGAAGAACTGGGAGCTGGGCATCCGCTCTGCCAGCAGAATTGCAGGCA
>JAZOTV010000034.1:0-11801 GCA_045657815.1 Akkermansia sp. | reverse complement strand
TGTAAACGATATTGCAGATTACAAGCTCTCCCGCCTGACCAAGCTGGTGACGGATGCGCCAGTTGTACAGATGGCGAGTGGTGCGGGTATGGATTACAAGGGGCAGCTGGTGTATCGCACGGCTGGTGGTTACCAGAAAGTCCGGGATGCTGCCGGGAATATCACGGATGAAACCGAGAAGCTGACTTATCAGGTAGGCGGTGTGGGCTCAATCACCAACTGGAGTCAGTCATCTGCCCCTTCCGTGCGGGTTGCGGATATATCCGGAACCGCCTCATGGGGCACCTCTGGTATTGGTGCCGGTACCCCTTTACCTTTTGGCGGGCAGCAGGGGGATTCCGGAAGCCCCTATTTTGTGTGGGATGCTGAAACGAAATGTTTCAAGCTGTTGATGGTACACAGTGCTTCGTATGATAATAGCGGCAGACCTGAACGGACGATTGGCGTTGAGGCCACGGACTGGACCCGGGATGTGATGAAATCCGACATGGTGCGGGTAGATATGTCCCGTGTGTCAGGCGACTTGAAAATCAATGGTGTGGAGAAAGCCGATGATAAGGGAGGCGTGGCGGATACAGTGAACGGCGTGGAGTATACTGTGCAATCTGCAAAGGGGTATCTGGCTGATGCTAAAGGTAATCTGTACGATGAAAATTGGAATTCTGTGGCGTTCAACGGCATAGAAACAGGGCAGCATACGTGGCGGTCACTTTCCGGGCTGAGGAACACGGATGCCTGGTATGCATACGGGAACGAGTACCTGAATGCAACAGAAAGTGTACTTGTGGTGGATAAGCAAAAGGTGGTAGCGGAGGGCGTGACATATTCGCGGCTGTTCCTGACCCAGAGTCTGGTGTTCGAGGCTGCAGAAGATAACGCTGCATATACCATCAACGTAAGCGAGGATTCGGACCTGGGTGCGGGATATGTGCATTTTGCGGCAAAAGGAAGGAAGAATGTCACTTTCAATGTTGTTTCAGATAAGAGCCACCAGCTTGATTCTGCCGGCTATGTGGTGGATGCC
This sequence comes from Akkermansia sp., assembly GCA_045657815.1. GTDB lineage: Bacteria > Verrucomicrobiota > Verrucomicrobiia > Verrucomicrobiales > Akkermansiaceae > Akkermansia. Next base: position 10,777 of record JAZOTV010000034.1, on the reverse strand, counting down.
GGGGTGCAGGCAAATGTGAGCCTGCGGAACTGGGATTCAGCATATATGCGCGAATGGCGCAAGGTGGGTGAAGGCACGCTCAATATCTGTGGCAAGGATGGCAATAATGAGATTTTTCTGAATGTGGGTGGCACCGGCAAGACGCTATTGAATCAGAGCGGCGGCTATGCTGCCTACAATGTGCTGCTGAATACGGGTTCCACCGTGGTTATCAAAGATACCTCCCAGATTTACCGCGACCTGACTTTCGGTAATGGCGGCGGGGTGCTGGTTATGAACGGCAACTCCATGGATTGGTATACAACCAAGGGGGAGGACCGCAAGGGCGCTTTCACAATCAATGCGCTTACCGAAGAAGCCGTTATTACCAACAGCGCAGCTCGTCACGCCGAGCTGGTGTATAAGGAGAGCCGCGATACTTGTTTTGTGGGCTCATTCCGGGATTCGAAGGATTCATCACTGGGTGTTACATACGCCGTGGCGGGTGGTACCTGGGAGCTCAACAGCATCCGCACAAGCCTGACCAATAAGGACAGCGGCCTGACCGTGGAGAAGGGTACAGTGAAGCTGGCCGGCTCGCCCACGGTGCATGGCTATGGTTCATTGCATACGAAGGATAGCGCAGATTTTTCTACGAGCAAGGGTGACTGGCACTACGCCGATGCCAGCATGAATGTGCGCGTGAAGGATGGGGCTGTTTTTGAGCTGGGGAGCCACGCTCGCCTCACTGGTGTGGTGACGGTGGAGAAGGGGGGCCGCTATGTGATGCACCCCGGTGTGCATGCAGAGAAAGAATACATTGAGGGTGGGGCGCAGCTGGAGAATACAGCAGATATTGCCGCTTTTCACGGCCACAAGGGAGGAGTGAATCTGGCCGCAGGTTCCACGCTTCAGCTGCTGCCTGGTACTCGTGCAGAACTTCGCCAGCTGAGGTTGCAGAATGCCAGCCGTATCGAAGCTGCTGGTGCGGCGCTGGTGGTGGAGCAGGTTGCGCTGGTGCTGGGGGCGCCGTATCCGGGGCAGCTCTCCCGGGCTGCATTTCAAGGGGTAAAGGAGATTCGGTCCTCTGAGGGTAAGTTGATGATGCTGAATCCCGGGCATGATATGCTGGTGGTGAATGCCGCGCTGCCATGGGGCTCGGTGGCGCTTAATTGCCGCAAACTGGTAGTGGATTTTCAGTTGAAGATGAAGAAGCCTCTCCGCGGTCTGGTGCGGGTGCGCCTGGGGGATAAACTGCGCCAGATGAATCCCAGGGAAATGCGTATCGAAGCTCGCTGCGCCAAGCGCACGCTCAGTGGCTTCTATATCCCGGAAACTCCGGATTCTGTTTACTTTTATTTGTGACAAAATCGCCACATGGTATGTGGCGTATAGTTCACACCAGAAAGCGTGCATACGCCGGCGTTCCTGTGGTAGAGTAGGGGGCGTATGAACGAAATGTATATCGCAATATTGGGCATTCTGCTCCTGCTGGCGGTGTTTGACCTGGTGGTGGGCGTGTCGAACGATGCTGCCAACTTCCTGAACTCCGCCGTTGGCTGCAACGCGGCGCGCCGTGGCGTGGTGCTGGCGGTGGCGGCCGTGGGCATTGTGCTGGGTGCATCGCTTTCCGGCGGGATGATGGAGATTGCCCGCAGCGGCGTGTTTGTGCCGGCTCAGTTTTCCTTCCACGGGGTGATGATACTGTTCCTGGCCGTGATGCTGACGGATGTCATCCTGCTGGATTTGTTCAACACCTTCGGTCTGCCGACTTCGACCACGGTGTCACTGGTGTTCGAGTTGCTGGGTGCGGCAGTGGCGGTGGCCTTGTTCACCATGTATGAGGGTGGGGCTGATGTGGCGCAGAGCCTGGGGGCGTATATCAACAGCTCGAAGGCGCTCACCATCATCTCCGGTATCTTCTGCTCGGTGGCGGTGGCGTTCACCTGCGGCTGCGTGGTGATGTGGTTCTCCCGTCTTCTGTTCAGCTTCCGCTACCAGAGGGCGTATCAGTATATTGGTTCGCTGTGGTGCGCGGCTTCGCTCACGGCTATCAGCTACTTCGCCGTGTTCAAGGGCTTGAAGCACAGCTCGGTGATGACGCCGGAGATGCTGGCCTGGCTGAACGGTAATATCGGTATCGTGGTGCTGGCTACCCTGGGGGTGTGGTTCGTGGTGGCCTTTATCCTGCAGTATATGCTGCGTGTGAATACGCTGCGTATCACGGTGCTGGCCGGTACCTGCGCGCTGGCCCTGGCCTTTGCCGGCAATGACCTCGTGAACTTCATCGGTGTGTTCATGGCGGCTGAGTCCTCGTACCACATTGCGAGCGCTCATGTGGCCGCTGGTGGCTCTCTGGAGAGCCTCCGCATGGGCTCCCTGGCCGAGCCGGTGCAGGCGAATCTGGCCTACCTGCTGGCTGCCGGTGGTGTCATGGTGCTGGCGCTCATCTTCTCTAAGAAGGCCCGCACGGTGACGGAGACTGAGGTGAAGCTGGCCCGCAGCAGCGGCGTGAGCAAGGAGCGCTTCGGCTCCTGTCTGCCTGCTCGTGCGGCGGTTCGCTGGGCGCTGAATGCTTCCCGCCTTATTACGCGCATCACGCCGGAGCCGGTGGCCCGCTTTGTGGGTAAGCGCTTCCAGCCGCTGGATCTGAGTGAGGATGACGGCACTGCCTTTGATATGGTGCGCGCCTCGGTGAACCTTACCATATCTGCTCTGCTTATCTCCCTGGCAACCTCGCTGAAGCTGCCGCTCTCCACCACTTATGTGACCTTCATGGTGGCCATGGGTTCCTCCCTGGCAGACCGCGCCTGGGGGCGAGGCAGCGCCGTGTACCGTATCACGGGGGTGATGGTGGTTATCGGCGGCTGGTTCACCACGGGGCTGCTCGCCTTCCTGGCGGCGGGTATCACGGCTTCTGTGATGATGTTCGGCGGTATGTGGGGGGTGGTAGCCATGCTCCTGGTGGCTGGCGGTATTCTGGTGAAGTCTGCCTATCTGCACCGCCGCAAGAATGTGGAGACGCTGCCGGAGCTTAATCTGGATGCTCCTGCCGTGATGCGCGAGCTCGGAGAGGCCTCTGTGGATCGTCTGGGGCGCGCCTACGGTCTTTATCGTGCTGCGGTGAAAGCCCTGCTTGCAGAGGATTACAGCGCCTTGAAGCGCCTGCGCAAGAAGGCCCGTGAGCTGAACCGCACGCTCGTGGCGGTGCAGGAGGACCAGATTCTTCCCTGCCTGCAGACGCTGCCCGCCCGCCTGTATGACAAGGGGCAGCTGGCCCTGCGCCTGCATGAGAATAGTCTGCATGTGGCAGAATGCCTGCTCACGGTAGTGAAGGCTGCTTACAAGCACATTGATAACAACCATGTGGGATTGACTGCGGAGCAGGGACGCGACCTCCTCTCCATGAGTAACCGTATTTCCGCCTGCTTCCCCGGCCTTTCGCTCAAGTTGCAGAGTGATGAAGGCGCCGGTATCGAAGAGATGATGGCGCAATCCGGTGACCTCAAGAAGGAGTTTGCTCAGTGCATCCGAGAGCACCTCATCCGCGCAGAGGAAGATGTGGTGGACATGCGCAATGGCATCCTTTATCTGAACCTGCTGAATGAAACCCGCGCCATGGTGCGTCACTCCTTCGCTCTGCTGCAGGACCAGGCCGAGCTCTTCCGCGCCCATAAGTAAGGAGCGATTCTCCTTGCCGCGAAAATCCCCTGACGGTGCGTCCCGTCAGGGGATTTTTTCATTCAAAGCGAGGGTGCTTTAGTCCCTTACCGGGTATCTTTGCGGGACTAAAGTCCCGAGCTCCGATAAGGGTGGCACCCCTTTATTTCTTCTTCTCCTTGCCGGGCATTAGGCCATATTTGAGAAGCTTCCTGGGGCAGGAGGAGACGCAGCGGAGGCAGCTGATGCAGTTCGGATGGCGTACAAAATCGGTGTGGGCAACATCGATATTCATGGGGCAGGTGCGGGTGCATTGTCCGCATTGCCTGCACTGCTCCGTATCACGCCGGATGCCGAAGATGCGGAGCACGCTGAAGAGCCCCATGCGCGCGCCGCCGGTGCAGAAATAGTTGCAGAAGGGGCGGTCGATGAAAAGCGAAATGATGAGGAAGAGGATGACGATACCCGTGGCGATGGTGACCCCATAGCCGCGCATGAGCAAGGAGAAATTTCTTGGTCCCTGTAGCAGGGCGATGCTGACCCCCATGGTGAGAAGCAGGTAGAGACCATAGCGGGTCAGTTGCAGGTAACGCTGAGCCGACTGTGGTACACGCAGCCGGGGAAGATGGAGAAGGCGGCCGAGTTTTGCCATCCATTCCTGTGCTGCGCCGAAGGGGCAGACCCATCCGCAGAAGAAGACACCGATCAGCAGGATGGTGGGCAGCAGCATGGAGTTTACTTCCTTGGTTGCGGGAATGAAGTCCAGACTCAATATGAGGCTGCCCATGAAAACCAGCTGTATGATGAATCGCAGAATCTGAATTTTGTTAAATTTCTTATGCATGTTCCTATTTTATAGACAGCATGAAGAAAATTCAATAAAAAAGCAAAATTGCCTTATTTTTTATAAAATTTGCAAGTACTGTAAACAGAGGAGGATAGGAATAAAAATAGGCGAAAATAGGCCAGAATGGCGCGCGTGGAGCATTTCCGCCGGACATCTGCCCGTGGAATATCGGCGTCTCAGACGCAAAAATGTCCTCTTTAGCTGCAATTGGGTGTTTATGCACCGTGGGGGCCGATAAGGCGGAAAAATGACGGGTTGTCATAACGGAATAAAGAAGACAAAATGACGAAATAAGAACAAAAATGCAGTGTAAAATTAAGGAAAACAGGATATAAAACACTATCCTGGCGGCTTTGTGAAAAATCTGAATGAAAAATAGACAATATACCGACGCAACACACAAACAAAAAAGCTATTACGAATACCGAGAAGGCGGTGTAAGCATATACAAAAATTCGGTCTGAAATGGCTGAAAAAGACTATGAAAGAAAAAGCTTATAGAATACGGCCAGATATTGGATTTGGCATGAAGAGAAATATATGAGATAGTGGTGGTTTTGGGCGAAATTTGTTGAATTTGCATGTGAGGAACTTGTGGGGACAGGTGAGGGCGGCTGAGAAGTCAGACCAGGTGTTCCGGGTCTCAAAAATAAAGAAATTGCTGGTGAATATGCTCGCAAAGGCCTTACAACCAAGCGGGAAAATGCAAAAAGAACGAGGTATCATGCTACCTCGAAAACAGGGTGATTTTGCTGAAAAATGCCTTTTATACGGTGAGAAATCGCACTCTCACAACGCTGGCAGGAGGGAATTCAGGCTGAGGAAAAGGCAGGAAATGGGTGTATAGGCACCGTCTCTGGCACCTGGGTGTTCGCGGAGGAAGGAAAACGGCTTGTTTTTCGCCTTTTTGCTGCTAGAATGGGGGTATGGTATACCGATTGATACAGCCGAAAAGAAGGGGATTGGGATGGTTTCTGCGTGTGATTGTGCTGCGTCGCCTCGTTCTTGTAGCAATTGTTCTGGGTGGAGTTTCCCTGCTTTTATCTGAAACATGCACGGTGTCTCCGATAGGGATTGGGGTCGCTCTGCTCTTTATTCTGGTGATGGATGTGCTGGCATACCGGCTGCATGCGAAGGTTATCGCCGCCCAGGGAACCCAGTTTGTGACCCTGACAGAAGCCGGTCTGATGGTGGAAGGAGAGAGCTCCGGAGTGCGCCGCTTTGTGCCATGGGCGCGTATGGAGAGGGGGTGGCTGCGTCAGGGGATGCTCATGGTTCAGGAAGTGAGCGGCCTTTTTCACCTGTTCCCGACGGAGTCTCTTTCTCGCAAGCGGGAGGAGGAAATGCTGGCTTTTGTGAGTGCCCATGCCGGTAGAAAAACTCCTTCTCCGCTGCCCCCGCCTGCAGCCATGCTGACCGATTCTCCGGTCCGTGTATCGGCAGGGAAGGCACAGTGGCAGGAGTATGTGGATTACCTCTACCGTTTTTCTCAGCCCGGAGTGCAGGTTGGCTCCTATGTTGCCATTGCGATACTCTGCTCTGTGGTACCACTCTGCCTGCTGGCTGCCGTGCCCCTGCTGCTGGTTCCCCTGCTTCTGCTGATTGGCTTTTTCCTGTACATGCTGCGGCACCCGGGGGGCTTGGCTCGGCGTCTGCGCAAGTCGCCGAGGCCAGGGTGGATGCATGTGGGGCCGGAGGGTATGCTGGCCCTGAGCGATGATGGCGCCTGGGCAGCGATTCCCACCCGGCTGGTCGATTCGGCTCTGCAGATGCGCCACGGTGTCATATACCACGCTCGGCCGTACTTCATCTCGCTGGCCGATTCCACGCCGACGCCGTCGCCGTATCTGCCGCAGCCGCGTCGCCCTCGTCGCTGCGGGCATGTTGTGGGGCTGGTGCTGTCGGTGGTGGTGCTGCCTGTAGTGTCGGCATTGTGTTACCTCGGCCTCGAGCTGGGGTCGGAGATGGAGAGCTACTACGAAGCCAGGGATCGGGGAGCAGCGCTCGTTTCCTATATGGAGGAGCTGCTGCCTCCGCAGGAATACCCCGGGCATCTGGAATGCCTCTACTTTGCGGATTCGGGTATCCTGTTCATGGAATGGGAATGTGGCCTGGAGGCAGACCTGATTCTCGATGACGACATCGTGTCTGATGAGCCTGCGGAAGAGGTCTCCGGGGAGGAGAAATGAAACGGATAGTGTAACATCAGCCCCAGTTTTTTCCGATGCCGGTATCACCCGAGAAATTACAGAAACTGCAGGAGATGATGCAACGCCTGGGCGTGCATAAAAATGACCTGGAGGAGAAATTTGTGCGCGGTAGCGGCAAAGGCGGCCAGAAGGTCAACAAGACGAATAACTGCGTGTATCTGACCCATGTGCCCAGCGGCATTGTGATACGCTGTCATTGCGAGCGTGAGCGCGAAATAAACCGCTATCTGGCGCGGCGCACCCTGTGCGAGGAACTGGACCATCGCCTCAATGGGGCGCCTAGTCCGCGCCAGCTGGAGTTGAAGCGCGCCCGCAAGCGCGGTGGCAAGCCCCGCTCCTGCAGCATCACTCAGCGGAAAATGGATGCAGGTGGAGAGTTGGATTGATTTTGGATTTCGCGGAGAGGTCAGGCGGAGGTCGCCTGGAAGCGTATGGTTTCGGCGGCCTGGCGGATGTCGGCTTCGGTGATGGTGTCCTCGTTGAGCTGGGGGAGGTTGAAGGCGTTGTCCGCCGGGATTTCCCACCAGCCGGCCAGACAGCCCAGCGCGAGGATTTCGCGGAAGCTGGCGCATGATTTCAGCAGACGCTGCAAATCGGGCCCATCGTGGAACTGCGTCCAGATGTCATCGTCCTCGCGGATGTAGCGTGCGAGCAATTTGCGGAGCTTATCGGGCTTGCAGGGGCGCGGAATGGTGTATTCCACTTCAATCTGCCAGAAGTCGGTGTCATTTCTGTGGCGGAGCCGATTCCACCAGCCCGGCTGGTGGGGTGAGTGTACCTGGGCGATTATCTGGAAATCAGACTCGCCGTGCAGAATGCTGCCGGGTGCATCCTGCAGGAAATCGGCATCGCGGGGTGGCAGTTCAGCAGTGGAGCAGATGAGCCGGAGCTCTGCTTCTGTCTCCAGCAACAGGGGGAAGGGAAGCTGAATCTTCCTGCAATAGGGCCCCCTTGGTTTCGGTGTGCTTTTCTTTCTGATGATGCGCTTGAGCAGTAAATCCTGCATCGGCGTGATGATGAGGGCGGGCAGAGTGCCGTAATCGAGAACCAGTCCCAGCCAGAGGATTTTCGGCGAGAAGATATGGGGGAATCCCCGGACGAGTATAAGCAGGGCGCATGTGAGCAGCAGTCCGCCGAAAAGGGGAATGAAGTCGACTCCTCTGTTAGCGTATCGGGGATTGCGGCGGCATGTCAGAACATAATCAATAATGCTGCACCAGTTGAGCAGAGCGATGAGTGCGCCGACCAGGGTGAGTATGCCGGCTACAAAGATGATGAAAACAGTGCCCATGGTGGTTGGGGGTTATTCGGCAGGGGGAGTCTTTCGGAAGGCAATCATCATGATGATGGGCAGCAGCATGCCTGCGCCAGCCAGTTGCCACGGCACCAGGATGATGCACCAGAAAATGGCAGCTGGTATGGCAGCCAACCCGCCCATGTAGGTGCAGGTTGAGATGAGCAGGATGAGGGGGAAGAGTGCGGCTGCCAGGAACCAGTAGGCCATGTGGCGCTTGCGGGTCAGGTCGAAGCCCGGGAAGAGCAGCAGGAAGCCCAGCGGCACCAGCAGGAGGAAGAGGCTGCTCAGTACAATGTAGAGCCCGGCGAGCCAGAAATCTGCAGGGTCTTCAGGGCTTTCCTCGTAGGAGGGCAGAACCAGGTCGCGTTTGCCGAACTCGTTGTCCCATTCGTAGCAGAAGGCCAGCAGGGTGCGTCCATCGCTCAGCTGCGCCAGGGTCATATTCCGCACGTCATAGCCGCTGGAATAATCGTGTGTTATCATGAGTTTCGGCCATGCAGTCAGCCTGGGCAGGAAGGGGTGGAGTTGCTTCTCCCAGTGCTCGGGCAGAGGGGCAGTATCGCGGTCTTTGTTTTCCAGTCCGAAGGCACGGGTGGTTTTTGCCCGCCATTCCTCCGTGGCGTAGAAGGTGAAGATGACACCTTGGTGGTAATCCGTCCCGGGGGGCCATTCCTCAGCCTGCAGCCGGTGTGGTACGGGGCCGAACCAGGGGTGAAACTGCTGCCACTGCTCCTGCGGCGTGGTTTTGGGATGTGGCTTCCATATGAAGAATGTTACAAGAGCGAGAATCATCAGCACATAGCAGATGGTGTAGATGCAGCGGGCTCGGCTCATGGGGTGGATGATAACATAATACGCTTGGATGTTCAAGAGTTATGGGGCAAAGAGTCTGCAAGGTAATGCTTCGCAATGCGGGAGCAGACCCATGCTCCAAGCAGCAGCAAGGGAATACCTATAAGCAGGGTGCTCATCATGGCGATAAACAGCGAGGGACCGTTGTACCATGCCGGGTAACACCAGACAACCATAATGATGGGGAGAACGAGAACTGACGAATACCAGAGAAGGTAGTGCTTCATGCAGCTCAGATTAAAGCGGGGGAAGAGCAGCAGCAGGCCAAGCGGGGCGAGGAGGAAATCGCAGAGGAGCATCAGCAGGCTGAATACTCCAATCAGAAACGAAGTCTCTTCGTCCTTTTTCTCGAAGCGGGGGCGGTAGTAGTTACTTCCGCAATTGAACTCATCTGCTTCCCAGAGTACTTTGAAGGCGAATAATGTGCGGTCATCAGCCAGGCGGGTGAGGGTGGTGCCTTCGATGACGTACCCCCATTCGTTGTTTCCTGCCAGCAGGCAGAGGAGGGGTGGCTGTTGGCGGAATATCGTAGCCCCCTGCTGCGCGGTCATGTGCCAGTCTTCGGGGAGGGGCTCGGCTGATTCCTGGAGCTCGAGGAATTCCGCCAGCTCCTTTTCCTTATCGGCGGAGCCGGGGAAGGTGAAACCGTAGTAGGTGGAGCGTTCCAACCCGGTGGGAAAGGTGGTTTTCTCCAGTCGGGCAGGAGCCTCCCCCAGCCAGCGGTGGAAAATATTCCAGCTTTCCACCGGTGTCTTCTCCGGCATCGGAATCGGGAAGAATTGCAGGAATAACAGAATACTCAGGAAAATCAGATACCCCGCAGTGTATATTTTGCGCCCCTTGCTCATGTGTTTGATATTAACAGCGAGAGCCTATGGACACAAGCGCTTTTTTTTGGATTTGTGGAGAAGAGAAATGCCGCGGACTATCTTAATTAATCATTAATCACTACTCATTAATCATTCTACAAATCCCGGGATTGCCAAGGGGCGGGGGATATGGTAGAATGAGCGGCGACATGAAGTTTCTTATCACAGCCGGGCCTACGCGCGAAGCGCTGGATCCCGTGCGTTATCTCACCAACCGTTCATCCGGTCGCATGGGGTATGCGCTGGCCGGGGCGGCGCGCCACGAGGGGCATGAGGTCATTCTCATTTCCGGCCCCACCACGCTGGATGTGCCGCCGGGGGTGGATTTCATCCCCGTGGAGAGTGCCCAGCAGATGTATGATGCCGTGCGCGATATGGTGAAGTATGCCGATGCGGCGATTCTGTGTGCCGCTGTGGCCGATTATCGCCCCGTGGCCGTGCAGGAACAGAAAATCAAGAAGAGCGGTGACCGCATGGTCATTGAGCTGGAGAAGACACCGGATATCCTGGGCAGCATGCGCGATGTGTTCGGCTTCACCGGCACGCTGGTGGGCTTTGCTGCCGAGACTCAGAACGTGGAGGAATATGCGCAGGACAAGCTGCGCCGCAAGAAGTGCGATTTCATCGTGGCGAATGATGTGAGCCGCCATGATATCGGTTTCGATTCCCGCGAGAATGAGGTGGCTCTGGTGTATGCCGACCATGTGGAGTATCTGGAGAAGGATACGAAGGAGCATATTGCCCTGCATATCATTGAACACGCTACCATCATCCGCCGCCCATGAAGGTAACCATGGAAATGCTGGGCTGGGGCCCGGATTATGCAGAAGCTCTGGCGGCTCTGGGGCACCCCGAGTGGTACCCGGCCCGCATCATCCGCGAGACGAAGATTAATTTCACCGTGATTGCCAAGGGCAAGGGTGACCACGAGGTGGTGCTCTGCGGCAAGGTGTGGCACGATGCTGTTTCCGATGCTGACCTGCCCACCGTGGGCGACTGGGTGGCTGTGGACCCGGGGCAGGGTAAGGATCTGCCTGTTATCCGCGCCATGCTGCCGCGCCGC
>JAZOTV010000033.1:0-10051 GCA_045657815.1 Akkermansia sp. | reverse complement strand
GTCAGCGCAATGGCTGTGCGCATGCGGTCAATCAGCGCTGGGCTTTCCTCTTCACTCAGGGTGAGTCTGGTTGCTTCTTCCAGCTGGTTGGTCTGGGGGCAGAAACAGGAGATACCGAGCTTTTCTGCCAGTTTGTTCTCTGCATCGAAGCTGATGCCACAGACATTGGCTGCCCCGATGGCTTCTATGCACAGCGCTGCCAGCAGTGCAGAATGCGTGTGATCCAGCGGAACGCACACGCCGCTGAAGCAGTTGTTGCGCACGTTGTCGCGGATGCCTCGTTCCAGTGCCTGGCTCAGCTGCTCGGCGGGTTCCGGCAGCTCCAGCGCCTGGGTGCTGCGGCTGAGGTCGGCTACACGTGCGGCATTTTCGAACAGGGGCAGGCGCAGAATGGGGGTTCCCTCTGCGTTGTATAGCGCAGACCCGCCGCCGTAGACGTGGCCGGCGCTGGTGCCGACCGGGCGTATGCAGGCAATCGGGCAGCCGGACATGTTGGCCTCCCAGCTGCGCAGCTCGTAATCATTCTGGAAGGAACCAGCATACCAGGGGGTGGAGGGCATGCGTATAATCAGGTCTGCCATGACATCCGGCAGCTGTTCCTCATCCGTCAGATCTACGTAAAGGGTGGAGTTTTCCAGCGTGAAGCATTCGTTGCTGTTCAGTTCTGTCACGCTGTCTTTCTCCAGCAGGTAGGGAACCAGTGTAATGCTCTGGTCCTGGCTCATCCAGGGGTCATCCTCGTCTCCTTCTCCGGCCATGATGCCGACGTAAACCTCATCTGCTCCCAGCACGTTGGTGTAGCCGCCAAGCAGCAGCGGGGCTGTACCCAGCTCCTTTGACAGCGTATCCAGCGCAGCGCGGGTCTGGCTGATGAAGGAACGCCGGATGGAGAGCGCTCCCGGCTCAAGGCCGCACAGCGCCGCGGCCGGCGCTATGACGAGTTCTGCTCCGTGGTTCAGGCATTCTCGGTAGCCTTGTACAATGGCTCTGAGGTTGTTGGAAAAATCTCCGGGTAGAGGGGATGTTTGAATGAGTCCGATCTTTTTAATGGCTCTTGTCATTAATGCTAATGGGGGTTGCGCATATACTGCACTGTTTTGGAACAAAATGCAAGTATAATAACTGTATTGCGCCAGGGGGATGGCAAAAAAACAGCAGCGCACAGAATATCGTGCGCTGCCGGAAGAAAAAAGATGTGGTGCAGAAATCAGGAAAGGACAGCCTGCCAGTACGCGATGCGGCGAGAGGTGTTCTCCGGATTCGGGGCTCCGGGGTTAGTGCGCAGGTCAAACGCACGATCAAGGTTGAATACCTCGTGCACGTCCTCGCCGTATTCCGGGGAGATTTCCTTGAAATCCTCCAGAGAGAGCATGTTGAGCGGTGTGCCAGTGCCCACGGAAACGGCCACGGCCTTACCGACCAGTTCATGAGCCTTGCGGAAGGGAACCCCACGGCGCACCAGGTAGTCTGCCAGGTCTGTGGCAAGGAGGAGGGGGTCGCTCACGGCTGCGGCGCAGCGGTCAGGGTTGATACGCATGGCGGCTACCATTTCTGCATTCACTCGCAGCGCCAGGCTGATGGTTTCGAAAGAATCGAACAGGGGTTCTTTGTCTTCCTGAAGGTCACGGTTGTATGTAAGGGGGAGGCCCTTTACCGCTACCATGACGCTTACCAGGTTGCCATACAGACGGCCGCTCTTGCCGCGGGTCAGTTCACATACATCAGGGTTTTTCTTCTGGGGCATCAGGCTGGAGCCTGTGGTGTGGGCATCACTCAGGGTGCAGTAGCCGAATTCGGCGCTGCTCCACAGCACGAGATCCTCGCTGAGGCGGGAGAGGTGGGTGCCGATGATGGAGAGGTCGAAAAGGGTTTCCATGATGTAGTCACGGTCTGCAATCGCATCCATGGAATTTTCCGTTACCGCAGCAAACCCAAGCTCTGCGGCAATGGCGGCGCGATCCAGATTGATGGTGCTGCCGGCAATGGCGCCGCTGCCCAGCGGGCTTACATTTACTCGCTTCCGGCAATCGATGAGACGCTCGATATCGCGGTTCAGCATTTCCACATAAGCCAGCAGGTGGTGGCCAATGGTGACCGGTTGGGCACGCTGCAGGTGCGTATACCCCGGAATACGCACTTCTGCATACTGTGCGGCTTTCTGAACCAGGGCTCGCTGCATGTCCTTGAGCAGTTCCAGTGTTTCATCAATCTGCGCGCGGCAGTACAGGCGCGTATCGGTTGCCACCTGGTCATTTCGGGAGCGCGCCGTGTGCAGCTTGGCACCGGGGGCACCGATACGGCGGGTGAGTTCGCTCTCAATATTCATGTGCACATCTTCCAGCTTCATGCTCCACTGGAATTTGCCTGCCTTGATATCGGCCAGAATTTCCTGCAGACCATTGGCAATGGCGTTAAATTCGTCCTGGGTCAGCATTCCTGCATTCAGCTGGGCCCGGGCGTGTGCTGTCGAGCCGGCAATGTCATGCTCATATAATTTCCAGTCATAGGAAACGGATTCACCATATTCCAATACCAGATCAGCGGTCGGTTGAGAAAAGCGTCCTGTCCACATAGCGCGGGCATTTTACCACCTGAAGAGGCGCTGTGCAAGCCGATATGGCGTCACCTGTTCCGTTATTTGCCGCCGCTATGCTGCTGGCTGTTATTTATCACTTGACGCAGCAAGGGGGCAAATGATAAGATTGCCCCATGAGTACGAAGTTCAGTTGGGAATTACGCCCCCTGGACGGAAGTGTGGACTTTGGTGAGGAACTGAACGCGCAGCTGCCGCTGCTGGTTCGTAAGTTGCTGGCACAGAGGGGTATTTCCGGTCGGGAACGGGCACTACGATTCCTGAAACCAAGGCTAGCGGATCTTGGAGACCCTTTTGCCTTGCGGGAGATGGATGCAGCCGTTGAGCGCATCTTCCGCGCGGCAGACAACGGCGAGCACGTCTGCATCTACGGCGACTATGATGTGGACGGCGTGAGCTCTGTCACGCTGCTGTATACAATTTTGCGGGCCTATGGCATCCGCACGGACTATTTTATACCGGTGCGTACGCGCGAGGGCTATGGCCTGAGCGAGGAAGGTATGGCCAATGCCATAGCCAGGTGTGGTGGTGCGCCCGGCCTGATTATAGCGGTGGACTGCGGTACTTCCTCGGTGGACGAGGTGGCGTGGTTGCAGTCGCAGGGGATTGATGTGGTGATTCTGGACCATCATGAGGCCAGCACCCAGGGGCGTCCTCCTGCTGTGGCTGTGGTGAATGCCAAGCTGGAGGCGGACAGTCCTTTTACCTACCTTTGCAGCGCAGGTGTGGTGTTCAAGCTGGCGCACGCCATGCTCAAGCAGCGTCGCCTTCCGCAGTTTGACCTGAAGCAGTACCTGGATGTGGTGGCTATTGCCACGGTGGCAGATATTGTACCCCTCGTGGAGGAAAACCGTTTGCTCACGCGCCATGGGCTGAAGGTCATGGAGCGTGGGGGCAATATCGGTATTCAGGCTATCAACCGGGTCACCAATCTGAACCGCCGGCCCAGTGCCAGCCATGTATCCTTTCGCATCGGCCCGCGTCTGAATGCAGCCGGTCGCATGGACAGCCCGTTGGATGCGCTTAACTTGCTCATGACGCGGGATACCGCCGTGGCCGCGGAACTGGCAGAGCGTCTGGAGTTGCACAACCGCGCTCGCCAGCAGGAGGAAGAAAAAATCCGCAATGAGGCCATGGAGATGCTTTCGCATACCTTTTCCCCCGGCCGGGATAGCGTTATTGTGCTTGGCTCCCGCACCTGGCATCCGGGCGTGGTCGGCATTGTGGCTTCGTTGCTCATGCGCCGTTATCACAAACCTACTTTTGTTATCTCGCTGGATGAAAACGGCATTGGTAAGGGGAGCGGCCGTTCCATTCCGGGAGTTTCGCTTGTGCAGGCAATTCATGCCTGTGCGGATACGCTTATTTCCGGCGGTGGGCATGATATGGCTGCGGGGCTGGTGATTCATGAGGATATGATTGATTCCTTCCGCGCTCGCTTTGATGCGTATGTGAAGGAGAGTGTGAATCCGGACAAGCTGATTCCTGTGCTGAATGTGGATGCCGAGGTGAGTTTTCCGGAGCTGACACTTGACCTGCTGGATAGTTATGAGCTACTGGAGCCCTTCGGTAATTCTAATCCGCAGCCGGTGTTTATGAGCCGCAATGTGATGCTGACTGATGCACCGCGGCATTTGCAGGGCAACCACCTGCGCCTGGGGCTGCGCCAGGGGGCTTATGAATGTGATGCTATGTATTTCAATGGCGGTTCTGTCAAGCTGCCGGATCCTCCCTGGGATATCGCCTTCACCATTGACCGCAATGTATGGCGGGGCCGGACCAGTCTCTCTATCTCTATTCAGGACATTCGCCCTGCTGCATCCGTATGAAGAATACCCGCCAGCCGCGCAGTCGCGTATCTCGCCGCCGAACAGTGGAACCGGAGTTCGGTGATTGGCGCGTGTCTGTGCAGAAACCACATGAGGCAGAGCACCTGAATCCGGGTTCACTCGGGGTGATGCGACGCATCCGGGTGCAGGCTGCCTACTGGGATTCTGTGGAGCCATTGTACAGCCCGGAGCCGGAGTTGTATGAAATTCACGGCTGGAAACGCGTATTCCGCCTGCTGGTAGCCTGCTGCCTGCTGCTGCCTTTATCGGTCATCATGGTATTTGCACTCATGCTGCAGCTGTACCATGCAGCGCCTGTGGTGGGGGCTGTGGATTTCTGGCAGAGTGTTCCCGTATGGTACTCCATACTGGGGGCTCTTGTGTTCACTGTCCTGAAGTATTTCCGCCTGGTGGATCCAATCCTGATTTTCACCTACGTGCTGGGGCATGAGCTGACGCATGCGCTTGCTGCGCTTCTGTGCATGGGGAAGGTGCAGGCCCTGAGTGTGGATATCGATGGTGGATATGTGGATACAGATAAGGATAACCTGTTTGTTTCCCTTGCTCCCTATTTTGTGCCTTTGTGGCTGCTGCTGTGGCTCGGGGGCGTGTGTGTGGGCAATCTCATTGTTCCGTTTGATAGCTATCTTCACTGGTTTTATGCCGGGTTCGGGTTCTGGTGGGCATTTCATGTGTACTGGACGCTCTGGGTGATACCTCGTGAACAGCCGGACCTGCTGGAGAATGGTGCCATGATTTCCACGCTCATCATCACCATTACCAATATCATCGCACTGCTGCTCGTTCTGCGTAGTTTCAATGTAATCAGTTTTCGTGGATACTGGGCGGATTTCAAGTACTGTGCGATGGAAATTTACACGACCTACCATGATCTGGCCATCTGGTTGCTGAGCCGCTAGCGTAAACTTTTGCTCTATCGCTGTAAGAAAGACTGTCACCACTGTATATTTTCCTTGCCAAAGGAAGCAGCGGCGGGTAGAATGCTCGGCGGTGTGCGCTGCGTACCGGAGCGCATAAACTGTGTACCAATTTCAACAATATCCAAGATATGAATTTCATTTCAGATTGCGCAGATTCCCTGACTCCTTCCCTCACGCTGGCTGTGACCAACAAGGCTAAGGAGATGAAGGCCCGCGGTGAGCAGGTGTTCGGCCTGGCCGGCGGTGAGCCCGATAAGGATACCCCCGAGAACATCAAGAAAGCTGCCATCGAAGCTCTGAACAACGGTGCTACCAAGTACACTCCGTCCGTTGGCCTGCCCCAGCTTCGCCAGGCTATTTCTGACAAGCTCAAGCGCGATAATGGTCTGAACTACACCCCTGACCAGATTTGTGTGTGCAGCGGCGCCAAGCCGGCTGTGTACACTGCTCTGCGTGCCACGATTTCCGCTGGCGATGAGGTTATCATTCCTTCTCCCTACTGGGTGAGCTACCCCTCCATGGTGGAGCTGTGCGGCGGTACTCCCGTTTTTGTGGAGACCAAGGCTGAGAATGGCTGGAAGATTACCCCCGAGGAGTTCGAGAACGCCATGACTCCCCGCACCAAGATGATTATCCTGACCACGCCGCACAACCCGACCGGCACCGTCTACACCGAGGACGAGCTGCGCGCTCTGGGGCAGATTGCGGTGGATGAGGATATCCTCATCATTGCCGATGAAATCTACGAGCACCTCGTATACGGCGACACCAAGCATGTGTCCATGGCTTCCCTCAGCGAGGAGATCTACAACCTGACCATCACCATCAATGGCTTCTCCAAGGGTTATGCCATGACCGGCTGGCGCCTTGGTTATTCCGCTGCTCCGGAGCATATCGCTAAGTTCATCAAGCTCATTCAGGACCACACGGCATCCAACGCCACCACTTTCTGTCAGTATGGCGCCATTGAAGCCCTGCCCGGTGACCAGAGCTTCATCTCTGCCCTGCGTGAGGAATATGCCTCCCGCCGCCAGTACGTGTACAGCCGCCTGGCATCCATGCCCAAGATCAAGGTGGTGGAGCCCAAAGGTGCCTTCTACTTCTTCATCGATACCACGGAGCTCGGTATGACCTCCCTTGATCTGTGCGAGAAGCTGCTCGACCGCTACAAGGTGGCTGCAGTGCCCGGCATCGCTTTCGGTAATGACAATGCCATCCGTATTTCCTACTGCACCTCTCTGGATGTGCTCAAGGAAGGTCTGGATCGTCTGGAAGACTTCTGCAAGAAGCACTGATTCATTCTCCCGCTAGAGATATTGTGTATTTCAAACCCCCGGTGCCGAGATTCGGTGCCGGGGGCTTTTGATATTGCTGGTGTGCCTTACTGGCGAATTCTGCTGCGAGTCCTGGTGAATGAAGACATAGGTAGTTGCGGATAGTACGCACTTTTCACTTGCGGGCAGGGGCGGGGCAGGGTATGATAATCGGGCTTAATGATGGAGTACGAGACAGAGCCCCAGATGCCCCGAATAGAGAAGCGCACATGGCCCACCCGTGTAACCGGTGGGTGCCTTGTTGCCTTGTCTCTTATCCTTGCGGCAAGTCTGCTGAGCTACAATCACACCGAGATGGGGTGGGATTTTCTGAATCCGACCGGTGGCACTGTTGCTGAGGAAGCGCCGTGTACAAACTGGCTGGGGCTCATAGGCCTTTATCTGGCAGGTATCTGTAATTGGCTGCTGGGTGCCAGTTCTCTGTATTCCTGTGTGCTGCTGGCTATTTTTTCTGCCGGGCTGCTTATCTGGCCCCGGCGCCCGTTTGTTCTGCAGATGGTGGCCATGATTGCTCTGGTCATTTTCGCCAGTGCTTTTCTGGCCTTGCAGCCCTGGTTCCTGGCAGATTGGAAAACGGCTCATCATTTGTATTCTGCCGGTGGTATTCTGGGATATCTTGACGGCAGTCTGCTGGTGGAGCCTCTAATCGGCACCCGCTGGGCTCTGGTGACCTTCCTTCTGCTGCATGCCACGGGGTGGATATATTTTGCCCGCTTCACTTTCATTCAGTTCTGGCGTGAGGCCTGGTATGATGCTTCTGGTTTATGGTGCCGCTGGCGCGACCGCCGCGCAGAGAAGCGCGAGCAGCGCCGCGCGGCTCGTGAAAAGATGCTCCGTGAGCGGAATGAGCACCTGGAACGCGAAATGGCTGCAGTGCAGGCCGCTGCAGCTGCAGATGCCGAGGTTGCCCGCCTGGAGGCTTCTCGTGCAGGAAGAGGAAGTCAGAATTCCCTGTTCCCGGAAGGTCTGCCTGCGGCTGGGCAGGGGCGCGCCCTTTCCAGGCGCATGCCGGAGCCTGCCTATGAAGAGCCGGATTGTCCTCCGCCTGCCTCCTTCGAACAACAGCTGGCTGAGAGTCGCCGCCGTGAGTCCTCCCGGGTCGGAACCCAGCGTCCGCCCACTGGCCGGGGTCGCCAGTATGCGCCCTCCAGCAATCGTTCGAATCTGCTTGATCTGATGGCTCCGGTGGAGGAAGAGATTGCGTTGCGCAATGCACCGGGGGCAGAAAATGAGCCGTTGCCCGAACCCGCGCGGCGTGGTCCCGTGAACACGCGCCTGCAGGAGCAGGTGAACCGCCGTATCGGAGCAAAGAAAACGGAAGCACCCACCAAGCCAGCTAAGGCAGCTTCTGCTCCCGCCAGCAGGCAAAGCGCCGCAGCCGCAGCAAAGAAGGATACCCGGGTTCAGTATGAGGATTATCCCCTTCCTCCCTATGAACTGCTTAAGTACAAACCTGTTTCCCAGGATGTATCCGCCGCTGCACAGCGGGAGATGGATGAGGTGCAGCAGCGTATTATAGATACGCTGGATACCTTCAAAATTACAGTGGAACCAGGAGCCATTACCCGCGGCCCGAGCATCACGCGATACGAGTTCTATCCGCCCCGCGGTCGGCGTGTGACCGATTTTACCAAGCTGGACAAGGACATCATGCTGGCCACCAGCTCAAAATCCGTGAATATCCTGGCACCCATTCCCGGCAAGAACACGGTAGGCATTGAGCTGGAAAATTCACAGAAATCCCCTGTTTACCTGCGCGAGCTGCTTCAGTCAGATAATTTTAACAGCCCGAAACTGCGCATTCCCGTGGCGCTGGGTAAGGATGTGTATGGCAATGCGGTCATCGGCGACCTTGCTGCCATGCCCCACACGCTTGTGGCCGGTACCACAGGTTCCGGTAAGTCGGTCTGTATCAACAGCATGATTCTTTCCTTGCTCTACAAGTTCCGGCCGGAGGAACTTAAGCTCATTCTCGTGGACCCCAAGGTGGTGGAAATGCAGCCTTATGGCAAGTTGCCGCACCTTATTTGTCCGGTGGTCACGCAGCCTGGCCGCGTGATTGGTGCGCTGCGCTGGGCCGTGAATGAGATGGAGCGCCGCTATCGCCTGTTCAGCCAGGTGGGTGTGCGTAATTTCGAGGACTTCAACAACCGCGAGGATGACGGCCCAATTGACGAGCCGGAGGAGGAAGAGGATGCTCCCATCGACTATGCCGCCATTGAGGCCATGGCCAGCGAGATTGAGCGCCAGGGCGAAGATGAAGTGGCACTGGCCCGAGAGGATGAGCAGGATGAGTTTGATTTTGATGACCCTGAGCCCATTCCGCTCAAACTGCCGTATATCGTCATTATCATTGACGAGTTGGCAGACCTCATGATGGTGGTGAAGGAAGACCTGGAAAACTACATTGCCCGCCTCACGCAGAAGGCTCGTGCCGCCGGTATTCATCTGGTGGCTGCCACGCAGACCCCGCGTGCCAATGTGGTGACGGGTATCATCAAGGCCAATATCCCCAGCCGCATTGCTTTCCGTGTGGCCAGCCCGCTGGATTCCCGTATCATTATTGACCAGGCCGGCGCAGAGAACCTGCTGGGCATGGGCGACAGCCTGTTCCTGCCACCCGGCGGCATTACCAAGATGACCCGTGTGCAGGGCGCCTTTGTGAGCGATGCAGAGATTCTTAAGATAATTGCCCACTGCGCTGCTCATGCCAAGCAGAAGTTCGAGCAGGGGGTTGCGGCAGAGATGGACAGCGCAGAAGGCGGCTCGCCCAATGCGGATAACGGTGGACGTATCGGTACCAAGAACATGAACGATGAGGATGCCGAGCTCTACACCCGCTGTGTTCAGGTGGTGGTGACCGAACGCAAGGCCAGCACTTCGCTCCTTCAGCGCCGCTGCAGCATAGGCTACGGCCGCGCAGCCAAGATGATGGACATGATGGAGGAGCGGGGCGTTATCTCCGCGCCCTCTGGTGCCACCCGCGCCCGCGAAGTGCTGGTGGATGCCCCGTAAAGAATGCAGAAATATATTCTACTTATGAATGCCGAGTTGGTACAAAGCATTCACCAATAAGTGATGGAGCATCAATGTGCTCGGTTGGGGCCTCTTAATGGCTTTAAACTGAAGGGAGTAATAGAGACTTAACCTTTCGGCTCCCATTGAGGACCCGCAAAAAAAAGCCCTTACCTGATAAGGTGCGTGGCTTTTTGCTTTAAACAGTGTGTGTGGGGGGGGAGATTAGTCCAGGCGCATGGATTTACCGGGTTCAGGAATGATGATTTCAGCGCCCGGCATCCGCTCCCGCAGCTCATTTGCCATGGATTCGACTGCGGGCGGGTCGCCGTGCACGAG
>JAZOTV010000032.1:0-10175 GCA_045657815.1 Akkermansia sp. | reverse complement strand
CTCGTTGCGACTGTTCTGTCACCCGCTCCGCGGGCTCCGTCATGTTTTACTTGTTGCAGGGGCTGCGCCCGCTGACGCGGGCTTACCCCTGCCTCTCCTCTATAGCCCCTCCGGGGCATAAAGTTCCGCAGGCTTCGCCTGCCCGACAAACTCCAATTTGGCGGGCAGAGGACTCGGGCCGGAGCAGAATCAGGAGCTCACAAGCCCGCTAACGCGGGCGACATATCAATAGCAAGCCCTTCAAATTTGCACCTGTGCGAAGCGCAGGTATTTCGTCCTTTGCGCAGCAAAGGAATTCATCCACTGCAAAGCAGTGGTTTCTTCCGCCGGTACGGCGGATTTCATACTCGCGCAGCGAGTATTTCATTGAGGGAGCGTAGCGACCGACTGCTGATTGGAGCCTTGAATCGCATTGGTAGAGAACAGCAATAAGCACTTAAGCTTAATATTCTATATTATTGTTTGTTTTTTTATTCCTCGGTCTGCGAAGCAGTCGCCCCGCTTTGCGGGGCTCAATGAATTGCACCGTCGGTGCACGAAATACCGCAGTTCCTGCGGTATGAAATGCGGCGAAGCCGCATGAAATACATCGGCGTTGCCGATGTAAGAAATCCCCATGCTGACACATGGGGACATGGCGGCATTTCATGCCGACAAACTCCAATTTGGCGCAGCAATCTTTGGGACACATGTGCCTTGCGGGCGCGAAGGTTAAATCAACCCAACAGCAATCTCATCGGCCACAAGCCGGCCGGCCCGTGTGAGAATGAGCCGGCCATCCGGGGCAAGGGTGGCGAGCTGCTCAGTTTGCAGCATGGAGACAAAGGCCGCATCCTGCGGGCGGAGCATGCGGGCGGGCAGCCCTTCATCAGTGCGGAGTAGAAGCCCCAGCAGCTCGGTGCGGCGGGTGGCGGGGTCCAGTTCCTCGGCGGTGCCGGGGGGCAGGGTGCCGGCCAGTAGTGCAGCAGTATAGGCTGAGGTGTTGCCATCGTTGCAATAGCGGATGCCGTTCATGGTGCCCACGGCGCCGGGGCCGAGCCCGCAGTAATCCTCTCCATGCCAGCAGGCCAGGTTGTGCAGCGATTCGCAGCCCGGGCGGGCATAGTTGGAGATTTCGTAGTGCCGGTAGCCTGCTGCCGTCAGCATCTCATCCGCCAGGGAGAACATGGCCACATCGGCCTCCTCATCTCCGGCCTCGGCTCCGTAGTGGCGGAAAAAATCAGTATCTTCCTCGTAGGAAAGATTATAGGTGGAGATATGGTCGGGGGCCTGGCTGATGGCGCATTGCAGGGTGTGCTCCCATTGGGTGAGAGTCTGCCCGGGCAGGGAGAACATGAGGTCTATATTCACCTGGGGAATGCCGGCCTCGCGCAGCAACCGGATGCTTTCTGCCACATCCTCCGGGCTGTGTTCGCGCCCCAGCAGTTTGAGCAGCCCGGGCTCGAAACTCTGCACGCCGAGCGATACGCGGTTGATGCCCACCCCGCGCCAGTGCTGCACCTTGGCGGCGGTAAAGGTGGCGGGGTTGCTTTCGAAACTCCATTCCTGCACCTGGCTCAGGTCGAGCCACTCGCGCAGCCCACTCACCAGAATCTCCAGATGCGTGGGTGAGAGCATGCTCGGGGTGCCACCGCCAAAATAAATGGTGCGCGGCGCGGTGCCCTGCGGCAGCCGCATGCGGGCCTCCAGACCCACCGCCCGGGCATAGCCGCGAATATCGCTGCGCCCGGGGGTGTGCTTGAAAAAAGCACAGTAGGGGCAGATGCGGTGGCAGAAGGGGACGTGGATGTAGAGGTGCATGCGCTCAGGGAAAACGGAGGGCCGGGTGATTGCCCGGCCCTCGCTCAAATGTTTTGTTCAGCTACTTGCTTTACAGCTCGGCAGCGGCCGGGGTGTCAAGGAAGTACTTGGCATCGGTATGGTTCTGCAGGTAGGAAGCTGCCACATCGATGGTCACGGGGCCGTTGATGGCCTTGTTCACGATGGAGGCCTTCTTCTCACCCCAGGCCATGAGGCGAACCTTCTTGGCGCCCATGATGGTGGCCACACCCATGGTGATGGCGGTGCAGGGCACGTTCTCGAAGCCGCCGAATGCGGGAGCGGCGTCGGTCTTGGTCAGGTCATCGAGGTGAACCTGGCGGGTGATGGTGGTGTCATCAGAACCGGGTTCGTTGAAACCGATGTGGCCGGTGCGGCCGATGCCCAAAATCTGGAGGTCGAGACCACCGCAGTCCTTGATCTTCTGCTCGTAGGCAGCGCAGTGGGCGGGAATTTCCTCCTGAGCCAGGGTGCCGCAGGGCAGGTTGATGTTCTCGGCGGGGATGTCGATGTGGTTGAAGAGGTTGGTGTGCATGAAGTACCAGTAGGACTCCACATGCTCGTGGGGCAGACCGGTGTATTCATCCAGGTTGAAGGTGGTCACGTTCTTGAAGGAAAGACCCTCCTCCTTGTGCAGGCGGATGAGCTCAGCATAGAAGGGGAGCGGAGTAGCACCCGTGGCCAGACCCAGCACCACACCCTTGCCCTCGGCGGCGCGGCTGCGGATGAGTTCGGCTACTTCAGCGGCCAGCTTCTTGGCGGCGGCTTCCTTGGTTTCGAAAACTTCGTATGTCATAGCGCGCATATTTTATAGCCCCTATCTGCTAATTTCAACCCTAAAATGTGCAAAAATCGTATTTTACCCCATTTTGCAGGGTGCCGCAGGATAAAAAATTGAAGAAAATATGATTTTTTTCTAAAAAAAGGCTTGCGCTGGGGGTTGGTGTGTGATAAGCTGTCGCCGCACACAGCATCTGCCGCTGTAGCTCAGGGGTAGAGCAACGCATTCGTAATGCGTGGGTCGTCAGTTCAAATCTGACCAGCGGCTTCCCCTCTGTGGAAAGCAGATGCAGGGTGCTCACAGACATAATGCCTCCTTAGCTCAGTTGGTAGAGCAGTTGACTCTTAATCAATTTGTCCGCGGTTCGAGTCCGCGAGGGGGTATCAGTCTGTGAGCAGCCGGGTGAGCAAACGCCTCCTTAGCTCAGTTGGTAGAGCAGTTGACTCTTAATCAATTTGTCCGCGGTTCGAGTCCGCGAGGGGGTACTCAGTTTTATATGTGAGGTGAGGGGTGACCTGCAAATCAGGTCGCCCTTTCGTTTTGTCTGCATCGCGCGCACACGTAGGCGCGAAAAAATATGCACTGCGGGCGTAATGAATACTTGTCAGCGCAGGTAGAAAGGAGTAGAATGCCGGAAGTTCCATGCGAAATTACATTCTCAAACGCCTGCTGCTGATGCCCATTACCCTGATAGGCATCACCTTTCTGGTGTTTTTTCTGACTCGCATGGTGCCGGGCGGGCCGGTGGAGCGCATGCTGCAGGAGCAGGCAATCGGTGCGCTGAGCGGGGAAAAGACCGTGGGGCAGACGAATGCCCGCCTGGGGAATGAGGATATGGAGCGCCTGGAGGAGCTGTTTAATCTCCAGGAGCCGGTGTGGAAAGCGTATCTCCAGTGGCTGGGCGTGCTGCCGCAGTCAGTGGAGATTGCGAAGGCCGAATTCAATGAGGAGGGGGTGGCCATCATCACCGTGGTGTCTGCCACCGGGCATTCCACTGCGCTGGAGGTGAGCCGGGAGGGCGATGTGCCGCAGTATCTGGCGCCGGAATGGATGGTGCAGGAAGGCTGGGAGGTGGTGCTGGAATCTCCGGCAGACCGCGCCCGGCGCCTGGCCGCGCGGCAGGGAATCACCGGTGAGGAAGAAATTGCAGCGCTGGCGAAGTCGCCGGCGTGTCGGCGCTGGCGCGCTGTGGCCAGCCGCCGCTCATTCCAGGGCGTGCTGCAGGGGAATCTGGGGCTTTCGTACAAGTATAACGAGCCGGTGGTGCGCATGATGATGGACCGCCTGCCTGTTTCACTGTATTTCGGTTTGCTGGGGGCTTTCATCACCTATGTAGTGAGCGTGCCGCTGGGTGTGTTCAAGGCGCTGTGGCACCGCAGCTGGTTCGACAGTCTGAGCAGCATTTTAATTTTTGTGGGCTATGCGGTGCCGGGTTTTGCGCTGGGGGCCGTGCTGCTGGTGTATCTGGGTGCGCGCATGGAGTGGTTCCCGCTGTATGGTCTGGTGAGCCCGGGTTTTGAATGGATGCCGTTCAAGGAGCAGATTCAGGACCTGTTCATGCACACCGTGCTGCCGCTCACCTGCTATGTGGTATCCACCTTTGCCGTGACCACCATGATGATGAAGAACAACCTCATGGAGCACCTGGCGGCGGACTATGTGCGCACCGCCGTGGCCAAAGGCGTTTCCTTCCGCCGCGCCGTGTGGCGCCATGCCTTCCGCAATTCGTTCATCCCCATCGTCTCCACCTTCGGTAACGTCATCTGCACGGTGGTGGGTGGTTCCATTCTCATTGAGCGCGTGTTTGATATTCAGGGCTTTGGCATGCTCAGTTTCCAGGCGCTCATGGATAAGGACTACTCGCTCATCATGGGCACGCTGCTGCTTACCTCCATTCTCATTATCCTGGGGAATCTGCTGTCGGATCTGCTGGTGGCGCTGGTAGATCCCCGCGTACGCTTCGAATAAGTCATGACCAAAACCATCATAGCCCTGTTGCTCATCCTTGCGGCCCTGCTCGGGGCGCTGGGCGAGTTCAACGGCTGGCTGTTGCCCACGCTTTCCTGGCCTTTCACCGTGAGCCGTGATATGCCGATTCTGCAGGCAGATGCCTCGCTGGCACCGTTTCTGGCGGTAGACGGCAAGGTGCACTGGTTCGGCTGGCTGAGCATGGGGGTGCTGCTGGCCTGCGGGCTGTACCTGCTGGTGCGCCGCAGCTCCAGCCTGCGCATACCGCCGGAATACGCCAAGCGCGTGCGGCGTTTCAGAACAATCAGGCGTGGCTACTGGTCGCTGGTAACCTTCGGGGTTATTCTGCTGCTGGCCGCGCTGGATCAGTGCCTGGTGGGCAAGCGGGCCCTGCTGGTGATTCATGAGGGCAACTGGTACAGCCCGGCGCTCACTCGTGCGGTGCTGCCCGGCAACACGTTCGGGCTTACCGGGGCAGAGGCCCAGGCAGAGGCCGATTACCGCATTCTCAAGGAACGCAGCGGCCAGCCGGGCTGGCCCTCGCTGGTGGTGATGCCCCTGGTGCCGTATGACCCCACCATGGATGCCGTGCCTTTCCCCTCAGAGCCCCTGGAATGGCGGGACGGCGTGCTGTGTGATGCGGATGGTGCCCCGTACAACGGCCTGGCCTGCCGCCTGTATAAGGATGGGCAGATGCACCTGCGCCAGCGCTACCGCAAGGGCCTGCCGGACGGCCACGTGCAGGGCTGGCTGCGCAGCCGCAGAGAGGTGTACTCTGCCACCTGGCGAGAGGGAAAACTGGTGGAGGAGCATTACAGCGGCCCCAGGGAGGTTCGCGATTTCCTTTCACTGACCAAGGCTGGTACCGAATGCAAGGTCTATTACCACCCGGCACCACCCTTTACCGGCGGGCACCTGCTGGGCACCAACAGCCAGGGGGCTGATATTCTGGCTTATCTGTACGGCGGCCTGCAGGTCAATATCAAGGCGGCGCTGCTTTACCTGCCGGTTATCTACTGCATCGGCCTCACCGTGGGGATGCTCATGGGGTATTTTGGCGGGAAATTCGACCTGGTGACCCAGCGCATCATCGAGATTGTCTCCCAGCTGCCTTTCCTGTTTGTGGTGATGATTGTGTCCGATTTCGTGCCGCTGGAGATGCGCGGCCTGTTCCTGGTGCTGAGCCTGCTGGCCATGTTCGGGTGGATGCACATGACCTACCTGGTGCGCACCGCCACCATGAAGGAAAAGACCCGCGATTACGTGGCCGCCGCCAGGGTGATGGGTGCCGGCCCGCTGCATATCCTCTGGCAGCATATTCTGCCGAATCTCGGCAGCATCGTCATCACGCTGGTGCCATTCAGTGTGGCGGGGGTTATTCTCTCGCTCGCCTCGCTGGATTATCTCGGCTTCGGCCTGCCGGATTCGTATGCCAGCTGGGGGCGCCTGCTGAATGATGGTTTATCGAAACTTTCCTCCCCCTGGGTGGTATCCAGTGCGTTCGTTGCCCTGGTGGGCACGCTGCTGGTAGTCACCTTCATCGGGGAATCAATCCGCGAGGCGTGTGACCCGCGCCGCCATAGCTATTACGAGTAAAGA
Organism: Akkermansia sp.; assembly: GCA_045657815.1. Classification (GTDB taxonomy): domain Bacteria; phylum Verrucomicrobiota; class Verrucomicrobiia; order Verrucomicrobiales; family Akkermansiaceae; genus Akkermansia. The sequence goes on along the minus strand of JAZOTV010000032.1, from coordinate 4,009 downwards.
TGCAGGTATCAATGTTCAGAAAATGGCGGCACCTGGTGCTTTGTGCGGCTGCCCTGCTGGGGAGCCTGGGGCTGAGCTCCTGCGATGATGACGGCGCCGCACTGGGTGTGGAGTGGGTGCACCCGAGCGAACTGACCATGCCCCTGGGCTTCGCAGAAACAGACCCGGTGCCCACCTATACCAAGCGCTGGCATATGCCGCCGGGCTTTGCCGGCTTCCCGGAACGCTGGAATGCCCGCGTGCGCGATTACGTGGAGACCCGCCTGGCAGAAACCCGGCGGGAGTGCGAGACCGCTATGCTGCAGTGCCTCACCACCGCTGCCGGCTCTGCCGAGAACCTGACCGCCCGTGCCCGCTACCAGAATGCGCTGCAGAACCTGGCCAGGTTGAGCGCCCGCCTGGGGCAGGGAGACCACCTCGTCTTCCTGCGCGAAAACCAGCTGCCGGAGAACCTGGAATGGCACGATGGCCAGGACCAGCCGGAGCTGGGCAGCCCCCAGGCGGTGAAGGGCGGCACCCTGCGCCTGGCTCTTCAGCGCTCCTTCCCCAGCACCTTCCGTGTATTCGGCCCGAACAGCAACAACGCCTTCCGCCGCTACCTGTATGATGATATCGACCTGCCGCTCATCCGCCTGCATCCCGGCACGGGTAAACTGATTCCCGGCACCGCTGACCGCTGGGCCGTTTCCCCCGATGGCCGCACCGTGTATTTCCGTATCGATGAAAAGGCCCGCTTTTCTGATGGCTCCCGCCTGACCACGCGCGACTTCATCACCTCCATGTACGTGCGCACCTCGCCGTATTCGGTGGAGCCGTTCTATAATGATTACTACATGGGGCAGTTCACCCGCATTGCGGTATATGGCAACCAGTACCTGGCCGTCACGCTGGCATCTCCCCGGCCGTATGCTCCTTTTTACGCCTCTCTGCCGCCCAGCTGCACCAGCTTCTATGCCGAATTCGGCCCGGATTACCCCACTCGCTACCTTTGGCGCGTGGCCCCCACCACCGGCGGCTACACCATCAACCCGTATAGCGTGGTGATGGGGCGCCAGGTGGGCCTTGTGCGCGTGGCAGACTGGTGGGCCGCAGACCGCCGCTACACCCGCCACTCCTGCAATGTGGACCACATCGTCTACCAGTTCGTTTCGGAGAACTCCAAGATGCGGGAACTCTTCCGCCTGGGAGAACTGGATGTTTTCAACGCCCGCGAGGCGGATTTCTGGTATGAAGGGCTGGAGATGGAACCTGTACACCGCGGCCTGATTCAACGCGTGCATTTCAGCAATATCTGGCCGCGCAACTGTTTCGGTTTCCACCTGAACTGCTCCCAGCCTCCGTTTAATGACAAGACCATGCGCCGCGGTTTCCACTATGCGCTCAATGTGCAGCAGGTGCTGGATACCGTGTTCCGCGGAGACTACACCCGCCTGGGCTCCTATTTCTCCGGCTTCGGGCAGTATACGGATGAAAGCATCAAGGCGCTGCCCTATTCCCCGACCAAGGCCCGCGAATGCTTTGCCCGCGCCGGCTACACCGAGGAAGGCCCGGACGGCATCCTCTGCAAACCGGACGGCACCCGACTGCAGGTCATTCTGAGCAGCCGCATTGACCCGCTCTACATGAACTGCATGAACATTCTGCGCGAGGAAGCCGCCCGCTGCGGGCTCGACCTCCGCCTGGAACAGGCAGATGACACCGTGCTCTACTCCCGCGTGAAGGCCAAGAAGTACCAGGCGGCCATTTTCTCCTGGGGCTTCTCTCCGCCGCTGCCGGATCCGGCCCCCTTCTTTAATTCCGCCTATGCCTACAACCCGGACGGCACCCCCATGTCCGGCTCCACCAATATCACCGCCACCAGCTCCCCCTCGCTGGACCGCGCCATCCTGGCCTGCCGCGCTGCCACCACAGAGGCAGATGCCGTGGCCGCCCACCACCACGCCCAGCAGCTGGTGGCCAATACCCTCGCCTGGGTGCCGGGCTGGACCACCTCGTACTGGCGCTTTGCCCAGTGGCGCTGGGTCCGCTGGCCGGATGAACCCGAGTGCCGCTTCTGCCCCCCGCGCTATTATGACCCGCTGGACAGCCACCTGTACTGGATTGATGAGAAGATGAAGGCGGAAACGCTGCGCGTGCGCAGCTCCGGCGAATCCTTCCCGGAGGAAGACCTGGAAATTTCATTGCCGCCGGAACCACCTGTTGAGTTATGAGTATGGAAAATCTGCTGGAAGTCAGGAACCTTTCCGTCGCGTTCGAGACAGAGCGCGGCCTCTCCACCGCTGTGGATGATATCAGCTTCACTATTCCGCGCGGCTCCTGCGTGGGCATTGTGGGCGAAAGCGGCTGCGGCAAAAGCGTGACCGCCATGAGCCTGGTGCGCCTGCTTCCTCGCCCCACCGGGCATATCACCGGCGGGCAGATCATGTTCAACGGGGAAGACGTGGTGACCATGCCGCACCACCGCCTCCGCGAGCTGCGCGGCGGCCGCATCGGATTCATCTTTCAGGAACCCATGAGCGCCCTGAACCCGGTGCATACCATCGGCGACCAGATTGCCGAAACGCTCATGCTCCACCGCGAAATGACCGCCGAGGCCGCCTGGGTAGAGGTCATCAACCTGCTCAATCGTGTGCGTATTCCCGGCGCCACAGTGTGTGCCAACCAGTATCCCGGTTCCCTCTCCGGCGGTATGCGCCAGCGCGTGGTGATTGCCATGGCCCTCGCCTGCCGCCCGGAACTCATCATCGCAGATGAACCCACCACCGCGCTGGATGTTACCGTGCAGCAGCAGATTCTGGCCCTGCTGCGCGAACTGCGCGAGGACCTGGGCGCCTCCTCCCTCCTCATCACGCATGACCTCGGCGTCATTGCCCAGAACTGTGACCGCGTGCTCGTCATGTATGCCGGCCGCATCGTGGAAAGCGCCACCGTTGAGGAACTCTTTGCCAACCCCCAGCATGCCTACACCAAGGCGCTGCTCGCCGCCATGCCCCGCCGTGAATACGTGCGCAAAACCTATCTCCCCTCTATCCCCGGCACCGTCGCTTCCATTCGCGATTATGTGAAAGGCTGCCGCTTCTGCCAGCGCATGGGCGTGCCGGTGGAAGAACTTACCGAGCGCCCGCCCATGGTTGAAATTGCACCCGGCCACCGCATCGAGGCCTGCCCCCGCTGTACTGCCTGCGCCGGTTGATTCTCCCCCCAAAAATAAATCTCGCAAACCCCGTTTGCGAAATTCTCTCCCGCCCCGCGAGAAATTCTCTCTGCCCGCAGGGCAGATAAAAATCGAGAAACTCCTGGCTCGCGCCAGCGAGCGGAATTCAGAACCCGCCTTGGCGGGTGACATATCAATAGCGACGGGGTGTAGCCGCCACGCTTCAGCGGGGCGAGCGAAACCCCTCGATAGCGAAAAAATAATATCAGAACCCGTGAAACGGGTGGCAGAAGGCCTGGCAGTATTGATAAGCAACGCTTTCCCGTCTCCGGGCTCGCGCCCTTCCGTCTCCGGTAAACCTTCCGTCTTCATCTTCGCCTTCCGTCTCCGTCTACGCCTACGCCGAGACAGGCCGCCGAGACAAGACGCCGTGGCAGGCTGTCACCCGTTATCACGGGTTTCTATGCCTTTAATATGCCATTTCGAGTGGTTCCGCTGCTAGGAGGCTTCGGCTATCGCCTACGCCCACCCGGGACGCAGCTGCACGCACGCTATTGATATGCCGCCCGTTTCACGGGCTCAGAAATCCGCAGGCTCCGCCTGCCTGATGGATTGGGACTTGGCAGGCCTGTAATCAGAACCCGCGAAGCGGGTGACATATCCATAGCGAGCATTCATTCGTGGCTCTATCAGCGAAAGCCGCTAACTTTCAAATCGTCAATCGTAAATTGTCAATCCACGTGTGCCAAATTTTTGGGACACGCGGGATTCTCTCTGTTTTTGCTTGTAGGCGGAGGGTATTATATGCTATGCTCTGCGGCATGTATAAATCATTCCTTTTCTCCCTGCTTGCAG
>JAZOTV010000031.1:0-20706 GCA_045657815.1 Akkermansia sp. | reverse complement strand
CACCGCCTACTCCTCTCAATGTGCGCGGAAGAGACCGAGGGCCTAGCATGCGCCGCCCCCTTTCCATCCAGCGCTTTTTTCATCATAGTTGTTGGGCATCTTTTTACTTTTTTGCTGGAATAAAAAGTGCGCGTACTATATGCATACGCCTCGCGCGAAGCAATCCGGTTTACAACCAACTCTGCTATATGTTAGCAATAAACAACATGCAGAATCAGCTCAAATCGGGCACGGCAACAGCAGCAAAGAAAAGATAAAAACCTGCTATCTGGCTGAACGTAAGCAGGCGACCCCAGAATCAGCCTCTGGGAGGAGGCACAAAAAACTCAGCAGCACCAGCTATTTCAGCCGGTGCTGCCGGAAAGATAAGGAGCGGTACGCCCCTGCGTAAACCGATGAAGCCGGGCTTATTTCTTGCCGGGCAGGTCATCCATTTCCAGATAATCCAGAGCGATGGTGCGTTCCGGATTCTCGGGGTTGCGCACCTCCAGCTTCATCTGCTTAAAGAACCAGGTGCCATCGCTCAGGCGCTGGACGGAGGTGATGGAAAAACGCTTTTTCAGCTTGCCATCCTTGCCGTAGCCATCTATCTGCCAGGTCGTACCGTTTTCCTTATCCACCCACATGCGCACCCACGCAAACTGGCCTACGGCAGGATTCGGGTTGGGAACCTGCACCACGTAGCAATCGCGGCCCTTGATGCGGGAATCGGCCCCTGCATCGACCATCTCCCCGCCCTGCCAGTAAAGGAAGCGCAGGGAAAGGTCCTCGTAGCACACATCCGTGCCGGCAATCGTCTGGGCGTACTGCGATGGAGCCATCACACGGGCCTTGCCATTCTCCACCAGCATGATATCCACATTCTTCTCCTTGATGCGCACATCAAAACGCTTCCAGGCATCACCCTCCTTGTACTGGAAGGCGAGCGTTTCACCGCGCACGCTGAGGCTGAACGGGATTTTGAGTTTGGCCTTACGAATACGGCCGGCAACATCCTTGTTGCCCTGGCTCACCGTCATTTCACGCATGCAGGCCAGCAGTTCATCTGCCGAGGGCTCCACCTCTACCTCCTGTGCATGAAGCGGCAGCACCATCAGCGCCGCTACCAGTATGTTCTTCCACATCTTCATGTCGTGCATCATACCATAATGGCGCACGATTGCACAGCTTTTATTTTTAAGCTTGCGGGGAGTGACCTCCTGGTGTAGACTCCCCGGCGTGAAATATAATCGTTTTATCAATATGCTGCTGACAATACTGCGCCTGGGGCTGGGGGGCTTTTTCCTGCTGACCGGAGTGCAGAAACTCGCAGCGATGAACGAAATGGAGGATTTTCTGACCCGCAGCGACATACTGCCCGCCTTTTTCTCCTTTCCGCTCGCCTGCATCGGGCTTGCCATGGAGCTGGTAGTTGCGGTGTGTCTGCTCACCAGGCGGAGCTACCGCGGCGCCACCTTGTGGGGCATTGTGATGTGCGGCGTGTTCCTTCTGCTGTATTTTCAGGCCTGGATGCGCGGGCTGGAGCTGAGCTGCAACTGCCTGGGCAGCTCTCATGAAATCACGGATTATCCCTTTGACACCGGCATGCGGCTGCTCCTGCTCGGTGGTATGCTGCTGCTTTTCTGGGATTCCCGCCGCCCCGCGCCCACCTTCATGAAACTGCGGAAATACGAGTTTGACAATTGTTAACTGAAAAAAGGGGCGCAGATGCGCCCCTTTTTCTTCTGCTCAGCGAGCCATAGCGGCCTCAATGTCATCCGGCTCAATCGGAGCACCGGGAATGAGGTCTTCCACGCCATCCTCCGTGATGAGGACATCCGTTTCCAGGCGGATGCCAATGCTCTCTGCCGGGATGTAGATGCCGGGTTCCACGGTCCACACCTGGCCCACGGCAAAGCACTTCGCATCGGAGCCCACATCGTGCACATCAATACCCAGGGAATGGGAGGTGCCGTGCATGTAATACTTGCGCACGCAGAGGGGATTTTCCGGCTGGGCATCCACCTCTGCCTGAGTCAGCAAGCCGAGCTGTACCAGCTCAGCGGCCATATTCACGCGCACCAGGCGCTCATATTCCTGTTTTTCCACGCCGGGGCGCATGATGCTCATGGCATAGCGCTGCACGCGCAGCACCGCCTCATACACCGCGCGCTGGCGGGGGGTGAACTTACCATTGGCGGGGATGGTGCGGGTCATATCACCGGCATAACCACCGTATTCTGCGCCAATATCCAGCAGAATCAAATCACCCTCCTTCACCTCCTTGTGGTTGGAATTGTAGTGCAGCACGCAGGTATCTGCGCCGCTGGCAATAATGGGGAGGAACGAGAACTTGCGGGCACGGCGGCGGATGTAGGCTGCGCTGAGGATGGCCTCAATCTCCCACTCGCCCATGCCGGGTTTCACCTGCGGCAGAAGCTCCGCAAAACCAGCTCCGGTAATCTCACAGGCGCGGCGCTGCTGCACCATTTCCTCTGCGCTCTTCACCAGGCGCATCTCAGCCAGGCGGGTATACAGGCTCTCGGTCCGGGCATCAGGATAGCACGCGCGCAGGGCTGCGGCCATGCGTTCATTCCGGGTCTGCACATAGGTAAAGCGCCGGGGGTGATTATCCGTCTCCAGCCAGATGCAGGAAGCCGCCGGCACCCACTCCGCCAGAAGCGCATTGTACACATCCGTCCAGCGCACATCCTCCACACCGCTCAGGGCGGTGGCGGCCTCTGCCGTAAGGCGGGCGCCTTCCCAGATAACGATTTTCTCATTTGTCTCGCGCAGCAGCAGCGTGTCCTCGTGCTCGCCATTCTCTCCGATGCGCATGAGCAGCACCGTTTCCTCCTGGTCAATGCCAGTCAGGTAAAACAGATTGGCATTCTGATGGTGTGCCAGGGTGCCATCTGCATTGGTGGGGTAAATATCATTGGCATGCACGATTACAAGTGAGCCGGCCGGCAGAGCAGCGGCCAGCTTATCGCGGTTAGCCAGGTAAAAGGAAGAGGGTATCGGTTCGTAACGGAGTGTGTGGTTCATATCTTGCTACGCCCAGTATACTCTCCCTGCCCGGCCGGTGCAATGCGAAATCATGTGTTCAGGCTGCTTTTTCCTTGACAGAACGCTAAGGCGGGAGTAAGAAAGTGGCTGCACAATTCTGTACTATTATGGATCGCGACGAAAAAACTCTTATTCTTTTCAAGCCGGACTGCGTCCGCAAGAATCTTTCAGGCATCATTCTGCAGCGTCTGCTGAGTGAGGGATTCCGCCTGCGCGGCATGAAGATGATGCAGCTGGACGATGCCATCCTGCGCGAGCACTACGCCCACATCATTGACCTGGTGATTGATGACAAGCCCCTGTTCCCCACCCTGTCTTACTTCATGCAGACAAGCCCGGTGGTGGCACTGGTGCTTTCCGGCCCCGGCGTCATTACCCGCGTGCGCAGCATCCTCGGGCCCACCAACTCCATGAAGGCTGATAAGGGCACAATCCGCGGCGATTACGGCACCAACAGCATGCTCAATATCTGCCATGCTTCCGACTCCCCCGAAAGCGCCGAGGTGGAAATCAAGCGTTTCTTCAAGCCGGAGGAAATTTTCGACAACGTGGACTAATCTCCACAGGCTCCTCCACATTTACCAGAAAGGGCAGCTGCGGCTGCCCTTTTCTATGTTCCGAAAGCCAGAACCTGACCGGCCATCTCACCGCCGGCGCTTGGTTTTCTTCTTGCTGCCCGAGGCTGGAGCGCGGCGGCGCGGTGCCTTTTTGCGCGGCGTACTCTTCGGCTTGGATGTCTGCGTCTTTTTCGCTGGCTGAGTCTTCCTGGCAGGAGCCGGGGCCACCTTTACCGGTGCTGCCGGGGGCTCATCTACCACCGGGGCCTTCTGTACCTGCAAATTCGTGGCAGGATTCATCACGCGCGCAAAGGCCTCTACGCCATCTGCCAGGGCATTTGCAAGCTTAATCTGGTATTCCTCAGTGGCAAGGCGAGTACCTTCCTCCGGGTTGGTGGCATACCCCATTTCGACCATGACCGCCGGGCAGCGCAGCGAATTAAGCGGGCTGTACCGCACCCGGCGGCAGCCGCCATCTGCCGCCTCTGCCTTTTCCACCAGGCTGGATTGCAGAGCCATGGCCAGCGCCATGCTGCACTGGCTGAACTCATGCCCGGGCAAGGGGGGCTCATTCTTTCCGCAGGGGGTGAGCGTGTAAGTCTGCGCCCCCTTCATATCGCTCCGCCCGCTGTTCAGGTGCAGGCTCACAAAGATTGCAGCAGGGGTGGCATTAGCCTTGTCCACACGCCCCTGGGGTGATAAATACTGATTCTGCTCCTGGGTGTATACAACCTCAAAACCGCGTTTTCTGAGCTCCGCCCCCAGCTTGGTGGATACCACCAGCGCCACATCTGCCTCACGGGCATAGGGCGTTACAGTGCCGGTATCATGCCCGCCATGGCCGGGGTCAATCACCACCGTGCGCACGGCACTTCGGTTGGCAATATATGTGGGCCGCAGCACCGGCTCAATCAACTGAAGCACATCCACCTTGCTCACAAGCAGGTCACCGCTGGAGTCTTCCAGCACCGGGTGTGCAAGAATGCAGAGGCGTTCCTGTATGCGGAGTTCACGCGGCGCCGGGCCGAAAGCCAGTGTTACTTCTCCGTTCCCCAGCAGGCGCTGCCCCGCAACGCGCCGCCCTTTCGGCTGCAGCGGCATCAGCTTATAGAAACTGCGTAAATCCTCCATCGGCAGGTATTCCACGCCATCCACCTCGCGCACATGCCAGGAGCCGACTTTCGGAGCCTCTGCCTGAGGCTCGGGCGCAGGAGCTTCTGTGGCCGGCTCTGCCACAGCCGTCCCGAGCCACACAGGTAGCAGCGCTACTCCAAACCACCTTGCAAAAAAAAGAGCTTTCATCACTTTCTCGGGGTCTGGGTGCGGAGCTGAGAACCGGAAATACTAGTGCGCAGGCGGACAGAGCCGGCATTGGCAGTGGCCACTTTCTGCGCCGGGCGGCACACGGTGTTGTTGTACGCGACAATGCCCTTGCAGATACTGTCGGCCAGAAGAGCCTGATATGCGCTGGTGGCCATTTTGGCACATTCCTCAGGGTTGGAAACAAAACCGCCCTCAAAAAGGATGGCCGGGCGGCGAATGGTGCAGAGCACGGAAAAACGAGCGCGCTGAATCCCGCGGTCAATTGCGCCGGAACTGCGAATAGCGCGGCTGTGAACGGCTGTGGCCAGGGCAATGTTCTCGCTGTCCTGATTATTGCCGGCTAAATCCTCAAAACAGCGGCTGCGGGCAAAGGGAGAGGTAGTGCCCTGCGGAGCAAGGGTGAAGGTCTCAATGCCACTGGCAGCACTGCGCCCGGCATTGTGATGAATGCTCACAAATACCGAATCAGGTATACGGTTGGCAATTTCCACTCGCTGCTGCAAGGTCAGGAAATAATCGGCATCTCTGGTCATCACCACGCGGAATCCATGGTTCTGCAGCAGCTTACGCAGCCTGCGAGCCACCGCGAGGTTCAAATCCTTCTCCTTGGCAATGGGGCTCACCGCACCGGCATCATGCCCGCCGTGGCCGGGGTCAATCACCACCGTTCGCAGCTTGCGCTGCGGCGAATAACGCGGACGCAGCACCGGATCCACCAGCTTACGCATATCAACGGAGGATATCATCAGCTCTCCCCCCTCGCTGCGTATCGGGTGAGAGAGCACATAGCGGTAGTTGTTCACAAAGAAATCCTGCTTTTCCGCCTTGAGCGAAACCACATGCTTACCGCTGCCGTAGGAAACACAACCGGGGCGCCCTGCTCTGGGTGTGAATTTGTAGAAACGCCACACATCCCGGAGCTTCACATACTCCACATCATCTATGAGGCTCACATCCCAGGAACTCTGAGCACACACCACCCCCGGCAGGCACATCAGCAGGGCCAGCAGCATCACCACAATTGAGGCAAAACGTCTCATATTCAACAGCGCCTTTACTCTACCATCTCTCACCCTTGCCCCACAAGCCCAAAATGGTTCATTTCCCGGAAATTTCTGCCACCCCGTGTCAGCAGACCACATAATTCTTGACACCAGGGCCGGGAACAGGCAGAATAGCCCCGCAACACGCCTTGGAGAGATGGCTGAGTTGGTCTAAGGCACTCGACTCGAAATCGAGCGTGGCAGAGATGTCACCGTGGGTTCGAATCCCACTCTCTCCGCTGGTAAACAAGTCCTTGCAGCCACCGCCTGCAAGGACTTTTCACTTGTCTATTGACAAGAAAGCCATCATTCTGTAGGATGAAGCGGTACCTCTGTTACTCCGGCATGAAATCCACCCTGCTCCTTATCTGTTCGCTGCTCTGCCTGTTATTCTTTGCCATGCTCATTGTGGCATCCGGCATTGCAGATTTCACTCCGCCGGAGGACGCCTACACCCAGGTGGTGAACCCGCAGGCCGCCCGTGTCTATCTGGAAGAGCAGGAATCCTTCAACCGTGTTATCGGCTACATCGTAGCAACGCTCTCTGTACTGGGCGCGCTCACTGCATTCTTCAGTATGTTTTTCCTGCGGAAGGAGCGTCTCCTCGTCTGGTTCCGCGTGGTGCTTCTGCTGGCAAATATCAGCATCATGCTCACCTGCGCGGTTCTTTTCTTTGTAACCCTGATGGAAACCACCCAGCCCACGCCGGAGTTCCTGCGGCTCTGCCGGCCCTGGCTCGATTCCTACTGGGCACGTGCCATCCAGCAGGCGCAGCAATCTGCCCTGTTCCTGGGGCTTTGCTGCGGCATGCTCAGCGGTGTGAATTGCATGTCATTCTATTTCTTCCACCGCCGCCGCACCTATTACAACGATTAACCCAGAGCAGGCAGGCGGAAGAAGCGGCAGGCGTTTGCGGTGGTAGCGGCGGCTACCTCCTCCAGCGAAATACCGCGGAGAGCAGCCAATTTTTCTGCCACAAAACGGGTACGACCGGGGATATTAAGTTTGCCGCGGTGTGGCTCGGGGGATAGATAAGGAGAATCCGTTTCCAGCATTATCCGCTCCAACGGAGCCCAGGCAGCTACCGCCTGCACATCGGAGGTTTTCTTGAATGTGATGATACCGGTGAAAGACACCATACCATCCAACTGCTCAAAAACGGCATCTGCCTGTTCCTTGCTGCCAATGAAACAATGGAACACCGGGCGCACCTTGGGGAAATTGCGGGCAATGGCAAAGGCATCATCAAAGCAGGCTGTTCCTTCCTTGTCGCGCGTGTGCAGCGAGATATTCAGCCCCAGTTCCTCGGCCAGCGCAAAATGTTTCTCCAGAAGCACTTTCTGGCGGGCATGGTACACAACCTCATCCCAGCCTTCCGGAGCTTCCCAGAAATAATCCAGCCCGGTTTCGCCAATAGCGGCCTGCGGATGCATGCGGCACAGGTCTGCCATATAGTCAAAGTCAGCATCGGTCATATTGGTGACCTCTGAAGGATGCGCAGCCAGGCAGGAGGAAACAAAATCCGGCATACGGCGGGCCAGTTCCAGCTGGGGCAGCCAGTCCTGCGGGTGCGTACCCTGGGATACACAATGCCCCACCCCGAGAGCCAGCGAATCTGCCCGAAGCTGTTCCAGGTCCTCATACTTATCGTGCACCAGGTGGCAATGTGTATCAATAATCATGCGCCCCGTATACACCAGTTCCCGGAATTTGTCAAGGAGAACCTGCCTGCGCCCCCTTTTCCCCTATCTCCGCATTTTTATGCAGCTCAGGAACCTCTACCGGCCACACTACCATGGGGCGAGGCAGCAGCCCCGTTCCAATTCCAACCGGAAAAGCCACTGTCAGGCAACACCAGCGGCAAAGCTTCTGCCACCCACTCCCATTCTGTGCGAAAATCATGCACACAGTCTAACAGGAACCCCACTTCCCCCGCAGGTAACAGGCCGCGGCTCCGACCGCCAAAGCTCTTATGCTCCACACCTTAGCTCTGTTACATAAAGCGCTCTCCTGCGTGAAAAATGAGGATAAAGACCAAAAATCGCTCTGACTAACATATAATCAGCACCTTACCACAGAAACAAAAGAACCCCGGGTAATGTTTTACCCAGGGTTCCCTATGAATATCTTTGCAGGATACCGGTTTATTTCTTCGGGAAACTCACCTTCACCTTCTTGCTCTTCCAGGCACGGATGAAATCCTGCTGAAGGCGGGCTGCCGTGCGGTGCGGCTTAATCAATTCCTGATATGCCTCTGAGGGCGGAGTACCATCCAGCAGGGCCTGCAGGTAAGCCTTCATGGCCTCCACGCCTTTTTTTCCATCCAGATGCACAAAGAAGGCCACTGTCATCACAGAAAGCATGTAGGTATCCTTACCCTGCGGCATGTAGCCATACATCGTCTGCTGATCCATGGTAAAGAAATCCTCCAGCTTGAAATCAAAATCCAGGGCGCCACGCTCTGCGCGCTGCTTGGCGGCATGCAGAATGAGCGAGAAACCGCGGTCAAAATCCAAATCCTCGCCAACGTACGGCACATAGCCCACATATTCAGCCCAGCCTTCATTTGCCCAGATGGGGAGCGAATTAAGCAGGAACTGCTGGTGGGTCAGCTCATGTACCAGGGCGTGTGTGTCAATATCCTCGTTCTCCACCCTGCCGCTGCGGCCCAGGCCCAGAGAGGGGAAAGGAATCAACACCTTGTCCATGGCGATATCCTCTTCCTTGAGCGGGCCGCCTGTGTTGCGGTAAGCCCCCAGGAACACGCCGGCAGAGTTGGTGGGGCCACCAGCAGCATAGTATTCCTGCATGCTGGGCTGCAGCTCCACCATGAACTTCTTGTCCCCGCGGTCGGCAGCGGAACGAGGAACCGGCAGCACCTCAGAAATGGCCTTACTGGCAGCATAGGCGCATTCGCACAGGCGGGCTACCGTTTTCTGAGCCTCCGGCTGAAGCGGAGTCTTGGAAACAAAAGAGAAGTTGTTGGAAGCATAGGTATAGCCCGTGCCGGGGGCGCCCCCCATATCCTTCACCTCGGTATCCTTAGGCACAGAAACCTTGCGGGGCCAGTCGCCGGGAGCAGCCACGCGCACATTCTTCACGCCCATTTCGCGCAAAGCCTTTTTCTTTTTGCTGGCAGCCTTGTTCACATTGCGGGCTTTTTCCTTAGTGGCCCGGGATGATTTTTTCGATTCCCTCGGCGTGTCACCGAAGGCCTGCATGGGAGCAATTGCCACCAGCAGCCCCAGTAGAAGACAGAATACTCTTTTCATGGAAGGAAGTATATTAGAAAGAATTATCAGCGGGTCAGGCCATCTCGCTTGGCCTGGTTCCAATACGCATATTCAGAGCGGTTGAAATCCACATACTCAGGAGAAAGGTCAGTAGTGTAAACCACATAATCAGCATCTCCCAGATTCAGGTTAATGAGAATCTCAAACTCACGCGCCTGCACAAGCTCGCGCAAGGCATCGCTGGGAGTATCTGTCTGTTCGCCACCGCGGCAGGCAGGCAGCCCGGCTATGTCAATGTCAATCTTCTCTTCCACTACGCGTGCTCCAGAATAGCCCACGGCGTGAATGATGCGCCCCCAGTTCGGATCCCCGCCATTCCAGGAGCTCTTCACGAGGTTAGACTTGGCAACGGCCTCTGCCACCTTCCGGCCTTCATCTTCTGTGGGGGCTCCGGTCACCTTCACCGTCACGAACTTGGTTACACGCTCACCATCCTGCACAATGCGCTTGGCCTGCTCCAGCATCACATGGTGCAGCGCCTTCACAAATGTATCCCAGCCCTCACTACCGGGGGAAAGCTGCACGCCGGAAGCACCATTAGCCATCACCAGAGTGGTGTCATTCGTGCTCATATCACCATCGATTGTGATGCGGTTAAAGGAATGCTCAACCCCCTCACGCACAATGGAGTCCAGGTCCTCACGGCTCACCCCTGCATCCGTGCAGATAAGGCAGATCATGGTGGCCATGCAGGGAGAAATCATACCAGCACCCTTGCAGCAGGAACCTATGCGCACCACCTTGTTGCCGATATTAATTTCCACAGCTACCTCTTTCTCACGAGTATCACTGGTAATAATAGCAGAGGCAACATCATGCCCCTTCTCCGCAGACAGGTTGGAGCAGAGCTCCGGCAAACGCGGAGTAATACGCATCATGGGCATGGGCAACCCAATCACACCGGTGGAGCACACAGCCACTTCGCTGGGGGTAAGGCCCAGCTGCTCAGCTACCACGCTGCATTCCAGGCGGGCATCCTCCATACCGCGCAGACCGGTGCAGGCATTGGCATTACCGCTGTTCGCCACAATGGCACGCACGTTGCCGCGGGAAAGGTGATTCTCGCTCACGCGCACACACGCAGCACGCACGCGGTTTGTTGTAAAGGTACCGGAAGATGCAGTCGGCAACTCCGAATAGACCAACGCCAGATCCAGGCGGGTTGCCTCCGGCTTTTTGATACCGCAGCTCAGCGCATTTGCCACAAATCCTTTTGCGGCTGTGACGCCGCCCGCTATACTCTTCATGGTGCTTTCCGTCATGGTTCGTATAAATTGTTCCTTGCTGGCATCTAATGTGCCATATTTTCTGCCATGCTTCAAGATTAATCACCCGCCATGGCGAAAATCCTGCTCGCTTTCATTGAATCACCCCGGTCACTTGCGCAACCGGGGTGATATCAACTTTTCTCTCTCTTTACTGAAACTCGCTCTCGCGGGTTACGAACTTAATTTAGCACAATATCCTACAAAGTCAAGAGGATTTTGCAGATTTTCTTGATATTTCACAAAAAAACCACCTCGTGCGGGGACGAGGTGGTGAGATTTTTCGGCAACCAGGGCAGAAATTACATGCCGTAGGGTTCGAAACGGCTGTTGTTGGTGCCGTGGTAGTACATACCACGAGCGCCCACGGGGATGTAACCATACTGCTGGGTTACAGGCTGAGTCACGGAATACAGCTGGTTAGTACCATCTATCTGCACCGTGATGGTCTGGCCCTTGGTGTTGCCCATGGCATCCGTCAGGTAACGACCGGCAAGCGCACCAGCCACACCGAAACCGGCAGCAGAGACAAGCTGACCGGTGCCACCGCCGAGCAGAGAGCCGGAAGCAGCGCCCAGTACAGCGCCCACGCCAGTGCCGAGATTCTTAGCCGTGCTGGTAGTCTCGATATTCACGTTCTTGGCAGCCACCACAGTAGCGGGGAAGGCCTGAGCACCATAACCCACCTTGTTGGCAGATACGTTGTTGCCGTCCACCATAGTGGAGCAGGAAGTGACGAGAAGAGTGGTGCAAGCCACCAGCGCACATACGATACGATTCATCTTCATATTATTCTGGATTTTATGGTTTTGAAGAAATGAGGGGAGCTGCACTCATATTACTGCACGAGCAGGCTGATAGTCAAGCACATTCGGCAGAGGTGACACACTGTCCTCACCCATCAGGGCGCACCAGCTCGCTGCGTTGACGCAATAGAACGAAAAAAATCGTAAATTTGGCTTGCAATTCAGCCCGTTCTGCTGTATAAGTGGCCACCACAATTCCGCAGTGATGCGGAGCTAACCTTTACTAAATACACAAATATGTCTAAGCACTCCACACTCAAGGCTACTGGTACCGTCGGCGGCAAGCGTTCTGTTCTCAAGCGTTTCGAGCGCGTGAAGCTCATGAAGGAACGCGGTCAGTGGAAGGAAGGTCAGAGCCCCATCGGTCTGCCCAAGACCAAGTTCGAGGCCTGATTCAGCCCCTCTCGAGAGGGTACTCACATTTTCTGGAGCCCCCGGTTGTGGCAACCGCGGGGCTTCTTTTATCACTTATACATTCAGAGAAATCTACTATGTCTGATACAAATGGCTATCCCGCAGCGCCGGAAGGCAGCGTGCGACTTAATAAATTCCTGGCCATGTGTGGTTATGAAAGCCGCCGCACAGCCGACCGACTCATCGCCGAGGGGCGAGTGGAAGTGAACGGCAAAGCCGTAGACACCCCCGGTCTGCGGGTCATGCCCACCGATTTTGTGCGAGTGGATGGCCGCCACGCCGTACCCCAGGAAGAAGTGGTGATTCTGCTTAACAAGCCGCGTGGTTTTGTGTGCAGCCGCGACCCGCAGGGCGCCATCGGTACCGTATATGACTTACTTCCTGCCAAATACCGCCACGCTAACTACGTGGGCCGCCTGGACAGCGACAGCGAAGGCCTCATCATCTTTACCAACAACGGCAGCATGTGCCAGAACCTGGCACACCCCAGCGGTGGTATCGAAAAGGAATACTGGGTCACGCTCGACCAGGCATTTGACAGCAGCGTGCTGATTCAGCTGCTCAAGGGCGTGCGCATCCCGGAGGGCCAGGCCAAGGCCAAGTATGTATCCCGCCTTTCAGCCCGCCGCGCCTGTGTGGTGCTGGAGCAAGGGCTGAAGCGCCAGGTGCGCCAGATGTTCGCCTGCCTTGGTCTCCGCGTCAAGAAACTGGTGCGCGTGCGTATCGGCTCCCTCTGGGGTGGAGATCTGGAACCCGGCCACTGCCAGCTCATGACCGCTGAGCAGATTGCCCAGGCTGGCACCAACCCGCGCCGCCGCAAGGGGCTGTTAGGCGCCAAGCAGGTGTTCAAGCCGCGCACTGCTCCCGCTGTCTCCAAACAGGAGGAAGAAGATGAAGATGATAACTATGTCTTCGACCCCGCAGATTTCGAAACGGAAGAGGAAGCCCTGGGTATTGCCACCAAGTTCAACGAAGGTGAGGCATTTGAGCCTGAGCGTGAGGATTCCCGCCGTCCCTTCGGGCGTGCCCCTCGCAATCGCCGCGAGGATTCCCGCAATTTTGGTGACCGTAAGCCCTTCGGCGAGCGTCGCTCTTTTGGTGGTGAGCGCAAGCCCTTCGGCGAACGCCGTTCCTTTGGTGACCGCAAGCCTTTCGGCGAGCGCCGCTCCTTCGATGGTGAGCGCAAATCCTTCGGCGAGCGCCGCTCCTTCGGTGACCGCAAGCCCTTCGGCGAGCGCCGCTCCTTCGATGGTGAGCGCAAATCCTTCGGCGAGCGCCGCTCTTTCGGTGACCGCAAGCCCTTCGGCGAGCGCCGCTCCTTCGATGGCGAACGCAAGTCTTTCGGCGAGCGTCGCTCCTTCGATGGCGAGCGCAAGTCCTTCGGTGAGCGCCGCTCCTTCGATGGCGAGCGCAAGTCCTTTGGCAACCGCAAGCCTTCCTTTGGCGGGCGCAAGCCGTTCAACCGCAATGGAGGCGGCCGCAGTTCCGGTGGTTTCCGCCACGGTGAATAAACCGCACCCTTTCTCAACCGGTGCTGATAAGCTATGTCAGCACCGGTTTTTCTTTTCAACACACCCCGGTCATTACGGGTCAATTCCAGTATCTGCATGAAATTCCCTCTTCTTCTCGCCGCACTGTCTGCCCTGCCCCTGCTGGCTACAGATACCACCCCGGCCCCGGACGCGCTGAGCAGCGCAGACGAGCGTCTGGAGCAAAGCCTTGCCGAACTCAAGGAAAAGGCAACCCAGGGAGACGCCTATTCCCAGCGCCAGATCTACCTGCGGTATGCCTTGAAAGGCCACACCACGCAGGCCACGGCCTGGGCAGACAAGCTCATCAGCAACCTGACGGAAAAAGCAAAGGCTGGTAACCAGAAGGCCATGTGGATGCTGGCCCGCCTGTTCATGAGCGGAGATGAGGTAATACCGGCAGACATGGCACGCAGCCTGGAGTGGTACAACCGCCTGTCTGCCACGGGTGAACCCTCTGCAGCATTCATTCTGGGGGATCTCTACACAAAACAGAACAGCCCGGAAGCTGCTGCCTCCGCCTATACCAAGGCCTATGGCATTTACACCAGACAGGCTGCAGCGGGGGATGCCGAATCCCTATACTGGCAGGGCTACATGGAGCTCAACGGGCTTGGTTGTTCCCAACAGGCCGCAACCGGTATTACGCATCTGGAGCAGGCAGCCGCGGCCGGCACCATTCCCGCTGCTTACCAGCTTTTCAAGGTGTACACCCAGGGGCTGGGTACCGGGGCAGATGAAACCCGGGCTCTCGCCTATGCCACGCAGTTGGCAGACCAGGCAAATGATGCCCGGATGGCTTACATAGTAGCAGATGCCTACCTGAAAGGCAAAGGAGTGCCGGCAGACAAGGCCAAGGGGATGCAGTATCTCCGGAAAGCAGTTGCAGCCCAGGAACCAGCAGCTCTTTACCATCAGGGCTGGCTTTTCCAGGAAGAAGGGAATATGGCAGAAGCGCTGAACTACTACCGCGCCGCGTCCCAGCAGGGCCATGCAGATGCCGCAGTCAAGGCTGGCACCATGCTCATTTTCGGGGAGGGGGTACCGGCAGATTCCGCAGAGGGACTCAAATTCCTGCAATATGCAGATTCCGTGCTTGAAAGCCCCCTTGCCCCGTATGAACTGGGCCGGTATTATGACAGCGTAGGTGAAGGCGCACTGGCAGATGAATACTATATCACCGCCAGCAACAGAGGATTCGCCGCAGCCATGGCCCGCCGCGGCCTGCTGCACCTGGATCCTGCAGCCCCCGTGGTGTGGAACCCCACCGCCACCTATCACTGGTGGAAGCTCGGGGCCGATGCCGGGGATTCCACCTGCACGCTCTACCTGCGAATCTACCTTTTCGTCTTCATCCCCCTGCTCCTGATTCTGGTTTTCGGGCTGCCGCTTTACCTGGTGCACCACCTCGTTCGCAAACGCGCACAAGAGGCGTAAAAAAGCCGGACAACGGGCTTTTTACTTGCTTTCCGGCACTAGTGTGCTAGCATATCCAGCGTATGAGAAAGACCACCTGTTCGATGATGGCCGCGCTGTGCATGACCCCGCTTATGGCAGAGAATCTTCGGGACATAGCCGATAATCTTCCGGTTGCTCCGCGTGTTTCCGGGCATAAACTTGAAATCCCCAGCATACCGGGTGCGCAGGTGCGCTTCCTGGGCGCGGATTATGAGCAGATTATCCGCAGAGGCGGAAATATTGTAACCCCGCTTACCGACACCCAGGTCAAGGTCAGCTTTGTGGTGAGCCGCGACGGCGAGGAAGTTGTCTCCCGGGATTATGATGTAACCGTTCCCGGCATGCAGGCTGCCCCGGCAGAAGCCAATCCTGCGCCTAAGGTACTGCCGGCCCTGCTGAACTGGGTCGGAGGCACCGGCAGCTACACGCTCGGCCCGGTTGTACGCCTTTCTGCCTCCTCCCCCTGCGCCCCCGGTCTGGCCGCAGAGCTGGAAGAAATGCTGGGCTGCAAGGTAGAATTGGTTACCCCCGGCGAAAAGGCAGACATCACCCTCGGCATCACCAACAACCTTATTCTGGACAAAGAAGGCTACACCCTTGATATCACCGCAGATAAAGGCATTGTAATTGGCGCCACCACAGAAACGGGTCTGTTCTGGGGCTCCCGCTCTGTTCTTCAGATGCTGCAGCAGGGCAAGGGCGCAGTTCCCTGCGGCCGCGCGCTGGATATTCCCCGATTCCAGGTGCGCAGCTTCCTGCTCGACGTAGGTCGCCTCCCCATCCCCATGAGCTATGTGAAGGATGTGGTGAAGTATATGGCATGGTTCAAGATGAATGACCTGCATATTCACCTGAACGATAATTACATTTTCCACGAGCAGTATGTGGATGCCGGCGAAAATCCCTTTGTGAAATCCTACTCGGCCTTCCGCCTGGAGTCCGATATGGTGGGTGAGAATGGCACACGCCTGACCGCAGACGATCTCTCCTACACCAAGAATGAATTCCGCGAGCTCATTAGCTTTGCCAAGGAGCGCGGCGTCAACATTGTGCCGGAATTTGACACCCCGGCACACGCGCTTTCCTTTACCCGCGTGCGCCCGGATCTCATTTACAAGAGCAATAATAAACGCGCCTGCGAAATGCTCGATGCCACCAATCCCGAAACTCTCAAATTCGTGGAAAAGGTGTTCGATGAATACCTGCTGCCCAATGGTGAGCACGAGGCAGTATTCGAAGGTTGCGATGTCATGCACGTGGGGGCTGATGAGTTCCACGGCAATGCCGAACACTACCGAGCCTATGCCGATGCCCTGCTTAAAATGGTGCAATCCAAGGGCTACACACCGCGTATCTGGGGTAGTCTGAACACCAAGAAGGGCACCACCCCGGTGCATGCAGAGGGGGTGCAGATGAACCTCTGGAACGGCGGCTGGGCCAAGGCCTGGGACTCCATCAAACAGGGCTACGATGTCATCAACACAAACGACGGTGCTCTCTACATTGTGCCCTTTGCCCCGTATTACCGCATGGATGCCCGCCACCGCTGGGTGCATGAGCACTGGCGCGTGAACCACATTGCAGATGAAACTGTACCCGCCGGCCACCCGCAGCTGCTCGGCGCGGCCTTCGGCATCTGGAATGACATGATTGACCAGCGCTATGTAGGCTACAGCGCCTACGATATCTGGCACATGTTCAGCAACTCTGTGGATGTGCTGGCCGGCAAGATGTGGGGCAGCGATACCACCACCACCAGCTACGAGGCTCACCTGCAGCAGCTCAGCACCCTCAACAAGATTCCCGGGCTTAACCCCGGCGCACTCTGGAAAAACGGTGCTTCCTATGTCTGCTACCCCGCCTCGCTTCCCTGCGAGATTGGTCGCCCCAGCATGGGCCCGGATTACCACCTGAGCATGGAACTGGAGCTGTCCGCAGCCCCCACCCCCGGCCAGGAACAGGTGCTGCTCAAGGGCGAATCCGGCGTACTCTGCGCAGCGCTGAGCGATGGTACCATCGGTTTCCGCCGCAATGACAGCATGGAGTTCTCCTTTAACTGCAAGCTGCCCGTGGGTGAGCGAGTCAGGCTTGAACTCATCGGCAAACCCGGCAACACCCAGTTGCTGCTGAACGGCAAACCCGCAGGCCAGTGCACACTCACCCGCTTCCACCGCAACCCGGAAGGGCTCATCAACACCTTCGTTCTGCCGCTGGAGGTCATCGGCAGCAGCTTTGAGGGCAAGATATACACCCTCCAGGTGAAGCACACCACCCCCGCCGGCCCTACGGTTGACCCCAACCTTCTGCCCAAAAAGTAAGAATGCGCATGGACCCTCAGCAAGAATATGAGGCCGGAGCAGCCGCTTTCAAAGCAGGTGATGCCGCCACGGGTGCCAATCACCTGCGAAACGCAGCTTTCGCCGGCCACGCCGAGGCCCAGAACCAGCTGGCCCGCGTCTATTTCGCCCAGCTGAAAACTCGCGGGGACCTCATTTCCCTGGAATCCGCCGCACAGAATGGCGACCATGTGGCTCTCTTTGTGCTTGCCATGTGCCTCATTGAAGGCCGACTCATGGAAAAGGACACCGACAAGGCTCTCACGGCCCTGAAGCATGCCGCAGCCATGGGTAACACCATGGCCGAAACCATGCTCGCCCAGGCACAGGGCTGATACCGCCAAACCGGATTTTCCGATACACACCGCCATGCCTGCGTTCCCCGGGCATGGCGGTCTTTTTTTACCCAGGAAAAATCCATCAAAAAGGAAGATATACCCGGCACTGCTGGCTAAACACCAGCCAGAAGATACAGCAGCGCTGCGTCAGAGCGAAGCTATCACTATTTTCTTCACGCTCCCGGCACCGAAAGTACGATTCAGCGCCTTCATAATCTGCGGTTTAAGACGCGTTATCTCATACCGCACCGTGGGATGATTCACCGCAATGCGGGCAGTTCCCCGCATCACGCTCTGCAAGGAGGAGACGGCAGCTAATGCTCCGCCCACGGCCTCTCGCCAGGCCTCAGCCAGAATCTCGGGGCCCATGCTCTCCTCTTCCAGATTCAGCTCGCTCAGAAGCTCGCCCAGCAGGGATTCCATGCTGCGCTGGTTGCGGGAAGCCCCGTTTTCTGTTCCGCAGCAGAAGAAATCAGCCATAACCTGGTCTCGCGCGCCCGTGCGGGCACTGCGCACTCGCACGGCTCGTTCGCCCACACCATCCGGCATCTTCTGCATGAAAAAGCGGCGCCGGAGCCGGGCAGCCGGTGCAGGCACCGCAGCCGGAGCGGGGGTGGGGTCTGTTTTTCTGCGGCTTGCCATGCGGGTTGGAAAAAGCGGGCAGCCCGGCCACACCGGGCTGCCCCATAAGAATGATTCTGACACCAGCAAGGTGCTTTATTCGCCGTCGTCGCCGATAGCCTGCACGGGGCAGCCTTCCATGGCCTCTGTGCAGAGAGCAATCTCCTCATCGGTCACGGGCTGCTTGCAAACGTAGGAAAGGCCCTCGTCATCATCGCGGGCAAAGAAATCAGCGGCGGTCTCGCGGCACAGGTCGCAGTCGATGCAGTTGCAGTCTACATAGAACTTGCCGGGAACATTCTTCTCAGTCTTATCGTCGATATCGGCCATTGTCGTGTATTGGGGGGGTTGTACCCATAGACATTTATGACCTATTTTTGCAGGAATGCAATCCTTTTTTATTGCAACATGGCATTTTTCGGTACAAAATAAGGTCATGCACAACCAGGAAGCGCCAAATGAGAAAAAAACAAGCTGGAAGGACAAGCTCTGGGGAAGCCTCGCCCTGCTCCTTCTATTCGGTGGTATTGTATCCTTCTGGTGGGTGATTCATAAACTGCCCCACGCCGAATGGAGAAATGAGTTCAAACCGCTTTCCTGGAAAGCCGCCGGTGTCTGCATCAACCACGCAAAGGCCTACTGGAAATCCTCAGCCGGCGACGAGCGCATGGAACTGCGTGCCTATTGTTTCCCGGTCTGCAAAATCAAGCTGGATGCCGCAGAAGGCAGCGGCTCCGTTGCCGTGCGCTTTGTGAATGCTCAGGGAGTGCAGATGGGCGACCGCATCAACATTTATTACAGGGATGGCAAGTTTGACGCCAGGCAGAGCAACAGCATGCAGGTTACCGAGACCGAGGCCACCGTGCGACTTGAGGACGGATTCCTGAGCAAGGACGAATACACCCTGCACCAGTTCAGCCAGGATAGCCCGCTCTGGCGGGTCTATGTAGATTGCCGCCCGGACAACGGCGACATACAGCCCCTGGGTTACCTCAGCATTCTTCCCAATGACCTCTGAAGCCGGAACCAAATGGAAAATCAGGCTGCGCCGCATGCTGGTAAGCCTGCTGGGCGGTGCCTTCATGGCGCTGGCATTTCCGCCGTATGACTGGGGAAATCTGGTGTGGGTAGGCCTGCTGCCGCTGCTCTGCGTGCTGTGGAACGGCCCCGCCGGGTTCCGCCGCGGGTTCGGCTATGGCTGGCTGTATGGCATGGGCTGGTACTGCGTGAGCTTCTGGTGGATACACCAGGTAGGGCATGTATTCCGGATCCCCATGCCCGTGTTCCTGGGGATTGCGTTCCTGCCGCTCATGGCCGTGTATTCCTGCCTGGTGGGTCTGTGGGGCGGCATGGCCAACACCCTGCTGCGCCCAAGCCTGGCCAGCATCCCGGACACCACCGGGCTGGCACGCCCGGAGCAGAAGAAAGAAGCCTGGCACCGCTGGTTCACGGCAGATTTGCGCAGCACCTTGCGTAGCGCCATCGGCTGCGGCGCCATGTGGGTCTGCATTGAATGGCTGCGCGCCAATGGCACCCTCGGCTTCAGCTGGAACAGCATGGGCATGGCCCTGTATAACGGGCTCTCCCTCGTGCAGTGGGCCGAATTCATCGGCACCGCAGCGCTCTCCTTCTTCCCCACGGCAGCGGCCGTCATTCTCTGGTGCGCCACCCGCCGCACCTGGCTGCAATACCGCGCCACAGGCCGCGGCAACCGCCCCTGGGACTTCCTCGGTCTCATAGTCCTTCTCTTCATCATGTTCGCCGGGGGGCTTGCACTTTCCAAGAAATACTCCCCGCTGGTCATGCTCCGGCAGGCAGATGTGCTCCACCTCCCCGTCATGGGCGTGCAGCTCAACCTGGACCAGGTGGAACGCATTGAGGACGGCTCATACCAGCCCCGCCTCTATGGCGAATTCCTGCGCACCACCTGCCAGGCCTTTGGCGAAGTGCAGCAGGCCACCATCCGCCAGGCCATGGAGAACCCGGAGCTTGCCATCACTCAGCAGCTGCCGCTCTGGGTGGTGTGGCCAGAAAGCGCCATGGGCTGCCCCGTTCACCTGGATATTACCCGGAACGCACTCATCGAGGACCCGCACACCACGGAAATTTTCTTCGGGGAAACCGGGCTGCCCCTGGTGCGCAGCAAAGTGCGCGAGATGGGAGGCCGGGATTTCGTGCTCTTCACCGGCGTGGATCAGTGGCGCTGGGAAACCCGGGATGGCCGCAGGCACCCCCGCGGCATGTATAACTCCATGGCTATCATCCCCGGCGGATTCGATTCCATCACCACCACCTCCAAGCAGCATCTCATGCCCTTTGGAGAATATCTCCCCTTCGTGGAGCATCTCGAATGGCTCGGCAAGCTCTATACAGAGCTCACCGGCACCCAGGTGGGTGAAGGCATCCTTCCCGGCAGCGGAGATTCCCCCATCAGTGTCTCCGTCCCCGGCACCCAGGAAACAGTCGGTGTCATCCCCGCTATTTGCTATGAAGACACTGTGGGCCGCCTGCTCACCAAATATGTGCGCAAGGGGCCGCAGGTCATCGTCAATATCTCCAATGACGGCTGGTTCCGCGACTCATGCTGCGGTGAACAGCAGGCCCGCAACGCAGCCTTCCGGTGCATCGAACTGCGCCGCCCCATGGTGCGCGCCGCCAATATGGGCTACACCTGC
>JAZOTV010000030.1:0-4116 GCA_045657815.1 Akkermansia sp. | reverse complement strand
CCGTAGAGCAGCCCCACCTTGATATCGGTGTGCCTGGCATAAGCGCGGAAGGATTCGGCGAGCTGGTCTGCGAGCTCACGTGTGGGCTCCAGCACCAGCACCTGGGGCTGCCCGGTGTGGGTGATGCCGTTGAGCAGGGGCAGGGCGAATGCGGCGGATTTACCGGTGCCGGTCTGGGATGCGCCAATGACATCCTTGCCCTGCATGATGACCGGGATGGCCTGCTGTTGAATCGGGGTGGGGGTCTCGTAGCCGCAGTCCTTCACGGCTTCCAGAATGGGGGCGGAAAGCCCCAGCTCTTCGAATGTCATCTTCGTTTCGTTTGTCGTTTGTTGAGTCAAATGGTCCATGGTGCCGGGTCAGCAGATGTAGGGGTTGTTGAGCTGCTCCTCGCCGATGGAGGAGGCCGGGCCGTGTCCGCTGTTCACGGTTGTTTGCGGGGGCAGGGGCATGAGGTGCTCGCGGATACCGCGCACCAGGGTGCTCATGCTGCCGCCAGGGAAATCGGTGCGCCCCACACTGCCGGCAAAGAGGATATCACCCACAAAAAGCTCGTCTTCCTCCGGCAGGTAATAAGCGGCGCCATCGGTGGCGTGCCCGGCAATGGGGAATACCTGCCAGTTCTGGCCGGCCCAGTCTGTCTTGCGCGGGGCAGTGCCCAGCACATCATCCACTGTGTACGGCTCCACCGGGGGCAGCCCCCAGGCACCCACTGCTTCTTCCAGAGTAAGCGTCTTGCTGTAAGGAGCCACGGCATGAATGGTGCACCCGGTGCGGCGCTTCAGCTCTGCAGCGCCCTCCACGTGGTCAAAGTGCTGGTGTGTGAGCAGCAGGTGCAGAAGCTGTGCCCCGGCCGGGAGCTTGCGCATCACCCAGTCTGCCATGCCAAGCGGGGCATCCACAGCCACATAGCCATCCTTGCCTTCAATAAGGTACCCATTGCACCCTACGGAACCACCGGTGTAGACTTGTATTGTTCTGCTCACGCGCGCATTATATATGGTACCAGTCCATTTGGCGAGCTGAAAGTGAGGCATCATGCGGGATTTGTGGGCTGAGCAGTGATTCGCATTGCCCGGAAAATCGGAAAATATGTGCCATGAAATCATCTCCTCGGGGGAAAATAGTGACTGTAAACGCAGAATGGGCGTGACAAATGCTGCCGAAGTGCTTAAATAGGGGCATGCATTACACTCCGTACACACTTTATCCCGTGGGTGCCTTGAGCGCCCGTGCAGCAGCCCAGCCGCGCGAAGGCGTGCTGCTTCGTGGTGAAAACGGCGGCTATGCCTGTTTGCAGGCCTGGCCGGAGCTGGGCGATTCTCCGCTGGAGTATGAGCTGGATGCCCTGCGCGAGGGTACCCCCATGCGCCTTGGTGCCCGCGCTCTGAAGTGTATTGAGCTGGATGGCGAGGCCCGCGCCAAGGGTGTGAGCCTGTTTGAGGGCCTGAGCGTTCCGCGCAGCTATGCCACGCTCACAGTGAGCGCTACCCCCTCTCAGGTATACAACCTGCACCAGCGTGGTTTCCGCGTGGGTAAAATCAAGGTGATTCCCAAGCTTGCTGCCACGGTAGAGCGCCTGGTGAACCTGGCTGCCATGGTGCCGGATTGGAAGTGGCGTCTGGATTTCAACTGCACCCTTTCCCCGGAGGAAGCCCTGCAGTTCTGGGATATGCTGCCGGAGGCCATGCGCCAGCGTATTGATTTTGTGGAAGACCCCTGCTACTATGATGTAGCAGCCTGGCAGAGCCTGCAGGATGCCGGTATGCCCCTGGGTTATGATATGCCCGTGCAGAACGAGGCTATCATCCCCGCCCGCACCACCAAGCCCATGATGCGCATTGTGAAGCCGGCCCGCCACCAGAGCACCACTGGTCTGCCTGTTTTCACCACTTACATGGATCACCCCCTGGGCCAGTGCTGGGCTGCGTATAATGCCGCGAAGTTCTACACCGGTAAGCCGGCAGAGGAAGTGCCGCTGTGCGGTCTGGTGACTCACCATGTGTTCCGCCCCAACGAGTTCTCCGAAGCTCTGGGCATGGACATCACGCCCGATTTCCCCGTGCCCGCCGGCACTGGCCTCGGCTTCGATGACCTTCTGGCATCTCTGCCCTGGAAGAAGCTCTGATAAGAGAGCCCTTTCCCGCTTTTCATACAGACCGCGCACCGGAGATTTCCGGTGCGCGGTTATTTTCAAATCTGTGTTGTTTACGGAACTGAGTCCCGTGCTCCGAGGCGTTCGTGAACATCCTGTCCCTTCAATTAATCATTAATCACTAATCATTAATCATTTCCCTTGGCTGGGTGATGATGAAAGCGGTGCGGACCCCGGGGGCGCTTTCCGCGCGGATGCTGCCGCCGTGCGCCTCTACCGCATGCTTCACAATGGCCAGCCCCAGGCCGGTGCCCTTGACCTTGCCGGTCTGGTCTGCGCGGTAGAAGCGGTTGAAGATATAGGGCAGGGCGTTGGGGGATATACCGATGCCGTTGTCCTCCACGCAGATGCGGAGGCAGCCATCTGCCGCCGGCTCGGCGGTGAGCTGCACGCGGAGCCCCGGGGAGGGGTTGTTCTTCAGCGCATTTTCCAGCAGGTTGAAAAGCACCTGCGACCAGTAGAAGGAATCCCCCTCCATCATGCAGGGCTGCGGGGATACGGACATCGTGATTTCTGCGCCCTGGCTGCTGGCCTGGGCTTCCAGCCGTAGCACGGCTTCCTGCGCCAGCTGGTGCAGGTCAAAGGACTCCTGCTTCATGTAGGAGGCTCCCGGTGATTCCACGCGAGAGAGCATGAGCATGTCCGATACCAGGCGGGCCATGCGGTCGGCGTGGCGTTTCATGATTTCCAGAGAGCGCTGCCGCATGTCGGCATCATCTGCAGCTTCGGGTGAATCAAGCAGCGTTTCCAGATACCCCAGAATCAGGGTGAGCGGCGTGCGCAGCTCGTGTGAGGCATTCGCAATAAAATCGCGGCGTATCACCTGGGTGCGGTGCTCCTCTGTCATATCCAGGAACACGATGCCGATGTGGTGCTCCCGCGTGTCCAGGTGGGTGGCAGTAGCGCGGTAGATGTGCTCGCCATCGGGGCGGGAAACGGAAATCATGGCACGCACCTTTTCGGTGGAATTCACGGCCTTCAGCGCGAACTGCTTCAGCTCATTATCCGGCATGAGGCGCAGGAGATTCACATTGTTCATACTCGGCATGCCGAACAAGGTTGCGGCTTTCCGGTTGGCCATGATAACGCGGCCGGAGGGGCGCATGAGCAGGAAAGGAATGCCCAGTGCCTCCAGAATGAGCGATTGATCCCGCTGCACGTGTTCGCTGAGCTCGGCCAGCATGCTGCGCAACTGTTTCACCTCGTTGTGCTCCTCGCTTGCACGGCGCCTTGTGCTGGTAATGAGGTTAAGCAGAAAGATGAACGGAAGGATGAAAGTCATCACCATGAGCCCCAGCATTATGTCCCAGCTAACCATGCACCCGGCATCCTATCAGAAACCACCCGGAAAGCCAAGTTTTTTAATGTGACGATTTCTGCACACAAAGTGGTGAGGATGCGTTTTGATGCAGCGTTCTCACTATGCCGAATCGTACCCCCCGGGGGGAGCTGTGATTTTTGCGCCGCATTGACGCATTGCACACTTGCGCCGGGGCTTGCCTGTGGTAGAATGCCGGTGTGAAGTTTCTGCCATCCCTCTGCGCGTGTGTAGCAGCCCTGCTGTTGTCGGGCTGCGGGGATTCCCGCAGCTCCGCGGAGAAGGCTGCAGAGCAGGGAATTCTCATCGTGGGCAATAACCAGGAGCCTCTGAGTCTGGATCCCCACAAGGCTACCGCTGTGGCAGATGGCAAGATCATTTCCACCCTGCTGGAAGGGCTGGTGCGTCCTGATGCCAGCGATGAAACCCGCATCCACCCCGGCATGGCTGAGCGGTGGGAGCATGATGACGATGCTTCTGAGTGGACGTTCTATCTGCGCGATGCTCAGTGGAGCGACGGCACGCCGGTAACAGCGCATGATTTCGAGTATGCGTATAAGCGCCTGCTGCACCCGCAGTTCGGCGGTAAATATGCCGAGATGCTCTATCCGATTTCGGGGGCGGAGGAGTTCAACAAGGGAGA
>JAZOTV010000029.1:0-5337 GCA_045657815.1 Akkermansia sp. | reverse complement strand
TTCAGGCCAAAATGCACAAAAGCATACCATTCCATGCGCAACCAATCAACTTGCTGCTTTGTGGGCAGGGGGCCATACGGAGCCGGCTCTGCGGCAGCCTGCACAGGAGCACCGGCAAATCCCAGGCCAAGGCATAACGTCGTCAGTAAATGTCTACCTGTCATGGTGTATATTCTATACAATCCCCTCCCCCATGGCAAGGAAATAATACTACCCCTGTTCCGGGGATTTCGGATTTACATGGCCTCCGCTTATGGTTACGGGACTAAGGTCCCGTGCCCCGAAAGGGTTGTGCCCCTCCACAAATGGCAGAGAGCCTCGCAGCATAGGCTTCCCCACAAAAAAAACGGCTCTCCCCCAGGGGGGAGAACCGTTTTTCCGCGTGAAATGCACAGCTGTTACTTCTGCTTTGCAGCAGCCTGAATCTTATCAGCAAAGGGATAGGTACGCAGGCCGACAACGCGGCCCTGCTCATCCACCGTGAAACCATAGTGGCGGTCGCCGATGCGGACATCGGTGATGTAGCCCTTATCATTGCGAGTCAGCCAGGCGTACTCCACATTGAAGTTCACCAGCGCCGGCTTGCCGGAGCCCCAGGGATGGAACATGGGCAGCTTGTTCTGACCAGCAGAGAGGATATCCAGATAGAACACCACCTCGTTGATATTGGACTTGTAGCCCTGCAGGTAACGCAGAATGGCACCGATGAGGCGGGATTCGGAGCGGGCCCAGTGGTGATTTGCCTGCGTGGCCAGCGTCTCCTGCTGGGCAGAGAGGAACCAGTCAATATCGCCGCGCATGAATACCTTGTTGCGGTACGGGCACTTCTGCCAATAGGATTTCCAGGCATCATTCCAGGTTTCATTCTTACCATCCCACAGGCCGCGCTGCTTGAAGCGCTCCCGGGTCAGGTTCAGGTTCCACCAGCCGGATTCATCGGCCACGATATCACTATTGGTACCGGCATTGGTGGCAGCGTAGAAATTCTGGTCGCCCCAGCGGCGGCGCAGGTCTTTGTTCTCGCGTCTGTTCACATAGGCATCCAGCGAGTGGCACACCTCGTGAGCCAGCACAAAGGTGTAGTAATCACCACTGGCGGCCCCCTTGGTGCCGAAGCAATCCTCCGTGAGCTTCACCATATCGCCGTGCATCTCCGCAATATTATTACCCACCTCCATGCTGAAGGTGTTTTTGTTGGACTCGAAGATGTAGCACATAGCCTCGCGTCCGTCATCGAAGTGCTGGCTGATGGAGATGTGGTCATCCGGGAACAGAACGGGCGCATGGTAACGAAGCAGATCCCGGGTGGCACGAAGCTGACCTTCAGAGCAGCGGTTGTTATCCGCCAGCGGCATGCCCTTGTCCAGATAAATCTCGCGGTCCAGGCCGGTCATTCCCAGAGCATCGGCCACCGCGATGCGGTGAGCAGCAGAATCCGGCAGCAGACGGTGCAGCACAATCCAGTTCATGGTGAAGATACCGGGCACATGGTGCATATCGCCATAGCTCGTTACCTGCCCCTTCTCGCGCTTCACCCAGGCTTCCTTCAGCACACCGCGCTGCAGGAAGGGATACTTCTGCACATGGGCAGCCAGCATATACCAGGCAGCTTTGCGCTTAGCGGGGGTATTCTGAGCCACAGCCCAGCGGATCCAGCCGCTCATGAGTTCGCGGTAGCGCTTCAACCCCTTCTGATTATCAGACTCCAGCACCTTGCCGAGATCCGTCTCGTGGCCATCGTAAAGCTCCTTCTCGATGAGCGCCAGATTTCCGGCCCAGGTCTCAGGATTCACGCCCAGCGCGCTTACCAGCTCGCGGCCGGCGTTGCCGCCGAGAATCATATCCGGCGTGCCATCGCCGTCAAAATCATCCACAGCCAGATGGGCACCGTTGAGGTCGCGCACAAACTTCTCCCGGGGCTGATTCTCAAGCGCCAGTTCCATGTAAGCACCATCACCAATGGTGGGCTTCGATGCATCGTTCACCCAGGCATGCAGGGTTCCCCAGTTGATACCGTGCAGCAGGTCGGTGCGGCCATCGCCGTTCAAATCACCCACGCCGGGCGCAATATTGTAGGAGCGACGATAAATCACCTGATTCTCCGGTGCAAAGGAAATATCGCGAATCTTCTGCACCCCGCCCTCAATACTATAGTGAGAAGCCTTACCCTTGTAATAGTACAGTCCATCGCTGAAACCGGCCACCAGGTCCGGGGTGCCATCGTGATCGTAGTCCACCAGCGAGAAATGACGGGCGGGCAGTTTCATGGCGGCCCCCGTAGTATCCTTCACCTCAGCCCCGATTTCCAGAGCAGGCACATCCTGCCCCATCACATATGCCAGCACCAGAGAACCATCGGGCTTGCGGAGAATGAGCTTGTTATCCTCCAGCACCGCGGCACCATCCGTCTCGAAATCAGCATTGGCCGTTGTGCGCAACAGCTGCGGTACAGAGAACAGAATCTTCCCCGGCTTGGATTCATTCACACTGTACCACAGCCGGGAATCCGCCTGCGTAATTAAATCGGGTTTCGGTCCCTTGGTGTAAACCGCCATGGGATTGCGATGCTTCGACTGCCTGCCCATGCCGGTCGGGATTTCCGGCAGCGCCCCGAAATAGCGGAACTCCCGCACCGGGGGAGCCACCTCGTGGCGGCTGTCGTGCAGGGGCATGGCAGCCCTGGTGTAGCCGCCGCGGCCATCTGTCACCACCACCTCAAAGGAAGTCCTGCCCGTGCGGGCAAAGCCATCCCCGGGAGTAAAGGTGAATGTGCCATCACCGTTGCTCACCACCTTACCACCCTCCGGCTGGGTGTAATCTGCCACGCTCAGCTTATCCTGGTCCACATCGTAGGTGAAGCGGTGCAGGATACTGCCCGTGACCGAGGGTCTTGTTGTCTCCACCAGATGCGACTGGTCAATCACCTGCGGAGCGTGGTTATCGTACAGAGTCGCCACAGTGGCGGCAGAAACCGGCTTGCTGAAAATATGAATCTGGTCCAGCGCGGCATTATTCGTGGCAATGTAGTAGAAATCACCCGGCAGCTTGCCCTTGGGCGTGGTGCCTGTGGCTACTTCCTTGCCGTCCTGATACAGCACCACCTTGCCCGTCTCAGCATCGCGGGTGAATACAATGTGGTGCCAATCCGTATCCGTAATCGCCACAGGAGAAAGCACAACCGTATTTCCCCGGAGTCGCAGCCCCACCTGTCCCTTCTCATTCATCACACCCCACAGGGTTGTGTAGTTGGAGCCGATGACTCCGCGCTTATTCGGCTCGCCATTCAGGCGGGTCCAGTAGGAAAACGTCACCGAACCATCGAGACAAGGCAATACCTTCATGGTGGTGAGCTGGCGCCCGGGGGCAATGCCGGCATGCTGACGCCCCGATACCCAGGCCCCATCATCAGGCTCCATCCTCTCGTTCAGCATCATATGATCCGCCTTACCAGTCAGCTCGGCTGCCATCGCAGCATCGCACTTGTACGGCATCGGCATATTGTGCCAGTTGCGGCCTTCATCAAAGCTCCAGTGAGCCTGCAGCGCTGAAAAATCATCCTCCTGCGCAGAACACGCCGCGCCGCAGGTCATAGCCAGCGCAGCCATGACCGCACGAACAGGTAAAACAGTTCTGGTTTTCATACTCCACCAGTATATACCTCACCCTCCACCGGTGGCAAGATTTTCCACACGGGCTAATCACTTTTCTTCCTGAATTTCACCGGAGGAGCCCCGGAAAAGTAACACCTTATTTACGCTTCTTGTCCTTTGCGTATTTCTGGCAAAGCTCCTTCAGGTATTTGTGCTCACTGGCGCTATTGGCAACTGTCAACGTACCGGTGGACTCGTCATACTCAGCCCAGGTGCCAGCCGGAAAACTCAGTCCCATATCAATAAGCATCCCCCTGGCAT
This sequence comes from Akkermansia sp., assembly GCA_045657815.1. Classification (GTDB taxonomy): domain Bacteria; phylum Verrucomicrobiota; class Verrucomicrobiia; order Verrucomicrobiales; family Akkermansiaceae; genus Akkermansia. The sequence continues at coordinate 1,426 of JAZOTV010000029.1, read as the reverse complement.
CTTCCGGGTCATACTCTTCCTCATCCTCGCAAAAGAAATCCGGCCCGATCTTCTTGTATTTCTTCTTGATGATGGAGCGATTCTGCTTTTTGGCAGCCTTATCACCGGCGCCAGAATCATCCTCCGATTCCGCATTACCCCGCGAAGCCCCGGGGGCGAATTCAGCATCCTCATCGTCCTCGTCATCCTTACAGACAGAGACCAGCATCGAAAACATGTTGCTCATCTTACTCGCCTCTTCAGTAATGGTCGAGTAGGCCTCCTCTGACTTGTCATCAATCACAGACACCCGGGACATCATATCATCAATACGCCCCAACTCCTCATTCAGCTCATCCACCAGCTTCTCGAACTGCCCCGCCTTCTTCCTGACCGCCTGTTTCTGCGCATCGGTGAGATTTTCCTCAAAGAAAGGGCGCATAGCGCCTTCGAGTTTCACGTCATCGGGCAGATTCTTCCTGATTCGGGTCAGATCTTTTGCACCCCGCTTGAAATGCTTGACATCCTTTATCTTCTTAACCGCAGCCACGGTCTTCTTCTCACAATCCAGCATTTTCTTACACCAGGCTTCTGCCTTTTTCAGACTCGCCGCATCCACGGCCGCAGCCTTCTCATCCCCGGTATCCTCTGCCGTACACAGGGGAAACACAAAAACAAAACCGCACAACAGCAACAGTACAATATTTTTCATAGCAAAGAGGTTTATGTCAGGCTTGATTCAACTCCACACGGCCGACCAATTGAGTGTCAGTCAGACACTCCATAACCAGACGAGCCATTCTTCCGCTCATGACTCTAACAGCCCCACGCCCGGATGGCAAGTCTAAACTGCATTCAGCCGCATTGCCTGGGCCTGTTTCAAATATACCGGCAGAGATATTCACCAGAACACAGAAATATCATCAGGAGCAGCGGTTTATAGGCTCATCCCCTGCGGTCAGACAGCAGAGCCCGCTTTCAAATAGCGCCTCACCCCGCCGATGACACCTTGTAACTAAATGATATTGCAATAGTTATGTAACATCTTTAATTTTGCCTCTCAAAATGCAGATCGAACAAATCCTTTCCCAATCCCTGCGAACTATCCACCAAATAGAGCCAGCATCAACGTAGTCCATAGGTTGAAATGAGACTGATTATTATTTTCACTTAATACGAAAAGCAAAAATAAGAGAACGTCTTATTTTCGTTTCATCGTGATGTGGGGTGGTCTAGTCATCAAGCATCCCCCGGTACGCCGAATAGGTATAGACTCTGTTTCGTTCACCCTGCGTGTTTTGCCGGATGATACCATGTACCTCCAATTTCTCCAAGACCCTGTAAATGGTCGATGGGGCAATGCCTACTTGCTTTGCCAGAATAAGGGGGCGTGTCACGATGTCAGCTTAAATGAAAATAAGTATTCTGTCAATTTTTATTTAACGCG
>JAZOTV010000028.1:0-2315 GCA_045657815.1 Akkermansia sp. | reverse complement strand
TTACTTTTTTTTGGGGGGGCGAGCCTATAAAATCTGACGCAGTGCCAAATTACCCAATGCACACTGCATCAACTATGTGCGCAGCACCGGCAGTACCGCTGCTTCCGCAGCGGTAACCAGTCGGGCCTGCGGGCCTCAATGAATTACACCCGGTTCCCGGGTGTATGAAAGCGTGGCTTTGCCACGCATGAAATGCAGTAGCCGGGGGCTTCTCTTCGATACGCCCACCCAGCTGGTGCCTGCATGAAATCCCGCCCTTGGCGGGGGCGGGATGCTGCCCAGCTGGCACCGCGCATGTACTGTCACACACGGGGGATTGACCTGAAGAGCCACATGGCGTATGATAAGACCCATGAACGAAGAAGAAACCAAGCCCACCCCCGAGGAAGAGGAGACCACTACCGCCCCCGAAACCCAGGCAGAGGAAGCCCCCCAGCCGGTGGTGGATGAACTCACCAAATGGCGCGAAATGGCTCTGCGCACGGCCGCAGAGTACGATAACTACCGCAAGCGCTGCGTGAAGGACCGCGAGGATTTCACCAAATACGCCAACCGCAGCCTGCTGGAGGAACTGCTGCCGGTGATTGATAATTTTGAAATGGGCATGCAGATGGCCCAGCAGGACACCAGCTCCATGATATACATCGGCATGAGCATGGTGCAGAAGCAGCTCACCGATTTCCTGAGCAGCCAGGGTGTGGAACCCATCGAGTGCGCTCCCGGCCAGGAATTCGACCACAACGTGCACGAAGCCATCATGAGCGAGCCGAGCGATGAGCCGGAGGGCACCATCATCCGCATTCTGCGCAAGGGCTACAACCTGCGCGGCCGCTTGCTGCGCCCGGTGAATGTGGTGACCGCCGCTGCCAGGGAAGAAGCCGCCCCGGAGGCCTGATTTTATACCCCATTCCACCCACTAACCACCCTTTTACACCACCACCATGGCACAAGATTACTACGAGGTACTGGGCATTGACCGCAACGCGGATGACGCCACCATCAAGAAAGCCTACCGCAAGCTGGCAATGAAGTACCACCCCGACCGCAACCCGGACAACAAGGAAGCGGAAGAAAAGTTCAAAGAACTGGGTGAGGCTTATGAAGTGCTGAGCGATGCCGACAAACGCGCTGCCTATGACCGCATGGGGCACGAGGCCTTCAAGAACGGCGGCATGGGCGGTGCTGCCGGCGCCGGCGGTTTCGGCGGCTTCACCGACCCCGCAGACCTGTTCTCCCAGATTTTCGGCGGCGCCTTCGGTGGCTTCGGCGGCATGGGTGGCATGGGCGGCGGCGCACGCCGCAAGACTGACCCCCGCCGCCCCGGCTCCGACCTGCGCACCGACCTGGAAATCACCCTGGAGGAAGCAGCAGAGGGCTGCACCAAAACCCTGGAGGTAGAGCGCCTGGTGCCCTGCGAGGAATGCAGCGCCACCGGCTCCAAAGACGGCCGCGCCGGCTTCCAGACCTGCACCACCTGCCACGGTTCCGGCGTCATCACCCGCCAGAGCGGCTTCTTCGTGCAGCAGAGCACCTGCCCCACCTGCCGCGGCACCGGCCAGACCATCAGCAACCCCTGCCCCAAGTGCCACGGCGAGGGCCGCGTGCACAAAGACGTGAAAATCACCCTGCGCGTGCCCGCCGGTGTGAACACCGGCACCAAGCTCCGCTCCACCGGCAATGGCGATGCCGGCACCCACGGCGGCGAAACCGGCGATCTCTACGTCTTCATCGAGGTGAAGCCGCACGATATCTTCACCCGCGACGGCATGGACCTGCACTGCACCATCCCCGTGCCCTTCATCGATGCCGCCCTGGGTGGCGAAATGACTGTGCCCACGCTGGATGGCCCCGCCAAGCTCAAACTGCCGGCCGGCACCCAGAGCAACACCATCTTCCGCCTGCGCGATAAAGGCATGCCCAGTCTCAAAGGCACCGGCCGCGGCGACCTCATGGTGGAAGTACAGGTGGAAACTCCCACTCACCTCTCCTCCGGCCAGGAAAAGGCACTCAAAGCCTTCGGCGAAAAGCTCAAGGAATCCAACCAGCCCGAGGTGGCCGACTTCCGCAAACGCGCCGCCCGCTTCCTCAAATAAACCCGCACACCCCACCACCCACCCATGCACAGGTGCTACGCCCCCGGGGCCAATCTGCAGGCCGGCGCCTCCCTCACCATCGAAGGGGAGGAGGCGAAACACGCCCTCAAGGTCATGCGCCTGCGCGTGGGGGAAGAGTGTGAGGTATTCGACGGCTGCGGCCACGCCGCCGTGGGCCGTATCGCCGCTGCTGCCGGCAGCAGCGCCCTCACCCTGACGGCC
>JAZOTV010000027.1:0-10398 GCA_045657815.1 Akkermansia sp. | reverse complement strand
GCTTGGCCTCCGACTTATCCATGCCCTTTTTGACCGCACGGGTGAGAGAATGAGAAAAAAGCCCGTAACACGGGCTTTTGATATAGGCGGGCGCACACGCCCGCGGAATTTATCATTTTTCATTTTTCATTTTTCATTTTTCAGCCGTCTTCGCGTCTCGCTTCGCTCGCTTGCTTCCGTCTCCGGCTTCGCCTTCCGTCTCCGGCTTCGCCTACGCCGTGACAAGACGCCGAGACAAGACGCCGTACCAGGCTAATCATTAATCACTAATCATTAGCAATTAATCGTCTTTGGCGGCGGAACGGGGGTTCGGGGCAAAAAAATGCAATCTTTCATCTTTAGCAGATACGGGCAGGTGGAGTCAAGCACAAATCGCGTAGGTGCCGCACTTTTTACTTGACAAATGGTAAACAAATCTGTAACATATCCCTGACATGAGAGTTACCATAACCATACTGACAGGCCTGATGATGGTGCTCACAGCGCATTCTGAGATTGTGACTGCGCTGCGCCCTGCTATCAGGGAGGCTGCTGCCAAAAATGGTGTGGATCCCGTGCTGATGGAGGCCATCATCCGACACGAGTCGGCCAATGCGACCTCCAGTGCCGCCCGCCGCAAGAACAATCTGGCGGGCATCATGGGAAGCCGCGGACAGCGACGCTACGAGAGCAAGGAAGCCTGCGTGAATGATTTGGCGCAGCTGCTGGCTAAATACCGGGCCAAGGGCCGGGTGACGCTGGTTCAGATCAGCCGCGCCTATTGTACCAGCCACCAGAAGTGGGTGAGCCGCGTTTCCTCCAACATGACGGCTATCCGCAACGGCAAGTGGGGCAAGTACAACGATTAAATGCCCAGCCGCCGGATTCCGGGAGTATTTTACAACACACAAGAACCGCGCCAGATGGCGCGGTTTTTTGTGTGTTGTGTATGTTGAGGAGGTGTTTTTCCCGGCGCGGGACGGGGAGAGGATTTCCCGGGGGTTCCGCGCACCGGCAGAGTTGCCGGGGGCGGGAGGGAGGGAGGGGTCAATACCCCATCCACATGCCCGACGGGTTGGAGAGGGGGATGAGGTCTCCTTTTTTGAGGGTGGACCAATCGAAGGTGGTGCGCCAGCGGTAGCGGTTGCCGTTCCGCTGCACCAGGAGGATATCGATTGCCTGCTCGCCCGTGGCGGTATTTTTGCGGGCAGCAAGTTCTGCCAGGGGGATGCTGAGGGTATAGGTGCAGGCGCCATCTGCTGCGGGCTGAGAGGCCGCACAGAAGGCGACGGCATCGTAATCCTGGTTCACCTGGTAGGGCGGGTCCTGCACGAGCACGTTCACGTATGCACAATGAGTGCAGGTGAGGGTGAGGTGGAGGGAATCGCCCACCCATTTGAGGCTGGAGGCCTGCACAACGGGTGCGGGGGATTCGGCGTAGTATGCGGTTTTATCCCCGGCTTTGGCAAAGACCTGGCAGCAGTCCAGCAGGCGGGCGGAGTTCTGCGTGAGGTAGGTGGGGAACATGCCGAAGGTATAGTTACCGGCGCCCATGAGCGGGGTGCCCATGGCGGCTTTATCTGTGACGGTGCCTTCATTGTGCGGGAGGTTGAGGCCATGCCCCAGCTCGTGCGCGAGCCCGCCGAGCCACTTGGTAAGCAGGCGGCCTTCGTGTGTCTTCTGGCCCAGGTGGCAGAGCTCAAAGGTGGCGTAGTCCAGCGCAAAGCAGTTGCGCCCCAGGCCGTAGAAGGGCACGCCGCCCGGGCTCTTATCGGAGTATTCCGTATCATGAAAGGTAGGCATGATGACGAGCGTGTGCTCGCTGCGCAGAGCGCCGGGGTTCTGGCGGGCATATTCGGCAATATCGGCCAGGCAGGCGTTGTGGCCGGAGCCGTAGGCATAGGCACGGTGGGGCTGCTTGCCGCGCACGAGATGCAGCTTGACGTAGCCGTTTTCGAGGAGCTCCAGCCCGAATGTGCGGCCGGGGAAACCATTTCGGGTCATTTCGGCGGCGTAGTATTGCTGCACATAGAGCATGAGCTCGCTGAGGCGGCGTTCATAGCCCGCCACAGGCTGGTTATCGCAGCCCAGGAAGTACACCACGTTCAGGGTGTGCTCTGCCGGGGCAATCTCTACGCCGGTATTGAGCATTTCCTTGGCCCGCGCAGTGAACGAAGCGGGAACGGCAGCCTGGCACACAGGAGCCAGGAGCATGGCGGCGGCAAGAAGGGGCATTGCATTCATGCACAGTATTCTACCAGAAAACTGCCCACCGCGCAAGCAAAAGGGCGCTGCAGCCTGAGCTGCAACACCCTGCAAAAAAGCGCTTATGTTGTTCCGGCAGCTCAGGCAGCCTTGATGGCGGCCATGAGCTTATCCTTGGTGGTCATGCCGGTGATGGTGGTCACGGCCTCGCCGCCCTTGAAGATGATAAAGGTAGGCAGGGAGCGCACACCATAGCGCACGGCAATGGCCTGGCCGGCGGGCTGGCCGGCATCTACCTTCACCACCTTGGCTTCTGCGGCCAGGGCGGTGGCTACCTGCTCCACGGCAGGCATCATCATTTTGCAGGTGCCGCACCAGGTGGCCCAGAAATCCACCAGTACAGGAACGGGGGAGTTGAGAACCTCTGCTTCGAACGTGCTCTCAGTTACTTCTTTGAGTGCCATATATGTTTGTTTTGCGTTTTATGGTTGTATAAAAAGCACCGCCAGGGGATTGAGCCACCGGCGGTGCGGGTTCTTGTTCAGAATTTCATGCGGCAGCAGGTGCGTTACATGCAGGCCCGCAGCCGGGCCACCAGATTTTCCTTGGAAGTAGCGCCCACCACGGTATCCACCAGCTCCCCACCACGGAAGAACATGAGGGTGGGAATGGAGCGGATATTGAAGCGGTTGCAGAGTTCCTGGGTATTTTCATCATCCACATTCACCTTGCAGACCCTGGCCTGCCCGGCAAGTTCCACTGCAATCTGATCCACAATGGGGGAAATCTTCTTGCAGGGACCACACCAGGGTGCCCAGAAATCCACCAGCACGGGAACGGGGCTTTCGAGCACCTCCGCTGCGAAATCGCTGTCTGTAATCTGTAATGCCATGGTGAGGGATGAGACGCCGGAAACGCTGATTCCGTTGAATAATTATTCTTCGTCTTCAGTTTCTTCTTCCTCTTCCTCGGCGGCGGGTTCCTCTTCCTCGGCGGCGGAGGAATCATCCGCAGCGGCGGCAGAGGCGTCCTCCGGCCAGCCGAAGGTCGGCTCGGTTACGCGACCGAAGGTGGAATCGATGGTGTACTGCTGATAGCAGAGGAAAAGAACGGTGAGCAGCGCAATGACAGCCAGCACCAGCACAGTGGGATGCGTAGCCTTGGGCTCGTCTTCCTCAATGATTTCGGCGGGCTTCTTCTTGGCAGAAGAGGGCTTGGCAGCACCTGTGCGGGCACCAGGCTTCACACCAGGACGGGCGGGCTTGGCAATGGGAGCCGTGGCCGTGGGTGCAGCGGGCTTGGCCGGAGCCTCAGCAGCAGGCTGAACCGGAGCAGAAGCGGGAATGGGAGCCGTGGCCACGGGAGCAGCGGGCCTGGCCGGAGCGGCAGGCGCGGCGGGAGCTGCCGGTGCTACCGGAGCAGCAGGTGCGCCAGGAGCCACAGGACGAGCCGGTGCCTGCAGCGGCATGGTCGGGGTCATGCGCGGAGCTGTGGGAGCCACGGGACGTGCGGGAGCGGCGGGTGCCAGCGGCACAGTGGACGCAGCACGGGGAGCAGTGGGCGGCACAGGGGCGCCAGGAGCAGCCGGACGCGGGGGCACAGGAGCAGTGGGAGCTGCGGGTGCTACCGGACGCGGAGGCACGGGTGCTGCGGGTGCAGCAGGGGCTACCGGGCGCGGAGGCACGGGTGCCGCAGGAGCTGCCGGACGCGGGGGCACCGGTGCAGTAGGAGGAACCGGGCGAGGAGGAGTCGGAGGAAGAGGAGGAGTGCTCATAACGTCAGTAAAGTCTGGTGCCGCATAGCGGATTTCTTCTTATATTGCATTTTTTTTCTGCTTTTGCAAGCGGAAAACACATACGCATGATATTTTTTTGATTTTTGAGGGATAGGCGAAGCATCAGCCGGCCTTGGAAAGCAAGGTGCGATAAAGCGCGGGCCTGCCGCCCTGCTCCAGCGGCCGCTGCCAGGAATCATCCGGGGCGGTGCCAATGAGGCGGAGCATCTGGACATCGCGCTCTGCGGTGCGGAGCAACTGAGGCAGCTCCGGTTTGATACCGCCGTGTTTTCTCCAGGGCTGGGGGCCGCTGCGCCAGACCGGGTTGAATGCGATACGGGAGAGGCGGTTCATGCGCAGGGCGTAGTCCATGAGCGAAAGCGCCCGGGCATGATTGCCCTGCTGCATTTCGGAGCGCCCCCATATGAGGAGGTTATAGGCATAGTAGGCCGGCCAGTTATTCAGCAGGGAAGCGGGCATGGACTCACCCACATAGTGCCGGCGCATCAGCAGCTCTGCCTCGGCAAATTTATGGCGGGCGCCCAGCACATCCACCAGCATGGTGAGTGTGAACAGCTGCTTCGGGTTGGCGCTCAGGGCTGTTTTGAGCAGCTGTTCGCGCTCTGCAAGGTCCGGATTATACGGCGGCAGCATAAAGTAGGTATCTGCCAGGGCCGGACTGGGGTAATGCGGCATCAGCCGCGCAATGAAGCTCCGGCGGGAATCCCCCCGGGGATCTGCCCCGGGAGCACACAACTCATTGTATGCCCACTGTGCCTGCCACGCTGGCCACAAACGCTGCCCCACACCGGCAGAGACAGCAGCCAGCCCCAGCACCAGCAGCAGAAGCACCACGCGCCCCGGCCATTTCTGCACCACCACACGCACCAGCGGAGCCTTCCCCGCCAGCCATTTCCGCCGCCCCGGCAGAGCCGCCTGCACATGCGGAAACGGAGAGGCAAGCACACCGGCAGCAAAGGCGGTGAGCCCCACCAGCGCAAAGGAATGCCAGGGGAAATCCACCACAGCATAAGCTGCCAGCCCGACAAGCAGGAGCATGCAGGCCATTACGAGCACCTTGCGCGCCTGCCCCACCGGCTCTGCGGCAAGACAGAACAGCCCCCGCAGCAGGTGAAGCACCACCACCAGCACCACCAGCAGCACCCCCACCGGCCCGTAATCCACCCAGGCCTGCAGATACTCGTTGTGCGCATAGTTCGGCAGCTGCCATTCGCTATAAAACGGCACAATTTCCCACTGGGTGACATTGGCGCCGCACCCGGTGGCAGGCACAGCAGGCAGAACCTCGCACACAGAGGCCCAGATCAGATAGCGCAGGTGCGAATCCGCCCCCAGAAGCCGGGATAGCAGCTCACCACCGAAGACGAGGTCATATACCGCTACGCCCACACCCAGCACCAGCAGAAAACCAAGCAGAAAATGAACACCACCCAGTTTTTTGCCGGCACAGACCTGCCAGACTACATACAGCAGCCAGCCACACACAAGAAGCAGAGGCAGAATGACATACACCGCACGCGTGCCGCAGAAAAAGGAAAGCCCTACGGAGCAACCAGCCACGAGCAACATGCAGAGCCGGCGCCCCCCCTGCTGCCCCCACACAGCCCACATGCCCAGCACCACACCAGACAGACACTGAAACACACCGGCAAAATTCTTGTAGACAAACAGGGTGACAGGCCGGGAATTTGCCCCGGCCATGGTCTGCGGGGCACGCCCGGTCCACTCCAGGCAGAACCACGGCTGCCGCACCACCCAGAATGCGGCCACCTGAAGCACCAGCACCCCAGCCAGCAGCCAGAACAGGGAGGCATAACTGCGGCTCTGCGCTGCATATACCCCGGCTACATAATACACAAAACCACCCAGTATGAGCACAGATTCACACCAGGAATCCACCACAGCATAGCTATGCAGGCAGCGCAGCAGAAAATACCCGCCGGCCAGCAGTGCACACCAGCCCAGCCAGCTCATGCGCACCACACGCCGCCCCAGCACCAGCCCCACCGCCACCAGCAGCAGCACCCCCGCCAGCACCACGCACGCAGGAAAGGAACTGAAGGCATGCGCATCCACCCCGCCCATGGAAAACACCCACAGCAGGGCAAGCAGCACCCCGGCCAGGCGGCCGGGCAAACTCTCCGTCAGTCGCAGTTGTGGTTTTTCATCTGCCATGCGCGGCATCATACCAGATACGCCCCGCCCCCGCAAGCACACAAGCGAAAAAACTTGACAGCCAGCCGGAAGTATGCCAGAGTTCGCACAGAAAGATGAAACTGCTGCTAGCCCTAACCGACCAAAGCTTTACCGCCACCAAATCCGTGGGCATTTTCAATGTATCCATAGGGCTGGCCCGAGGGCTCATGCGGGCACCGGGGGTATCTGAGCTTCATATTCTGGGCAATGCTGAATGCGCCGGTCATTTTGCAGACCTGCCGCCGCATGTGCACTTGCACCTGGCAGATAAACCCGTGCCGCGGCGTTTCGGGCGCGTGTGGTGGGACCAGGCAGGGGTATGCGCAGCGATTCGCCGGCTCCGGCCGGACTGGGCCATTCTGCCCAAGGGATTTCCGCCTTTCTTTCCCATGCTCGGCAGAACTAAGCTGGCCTGCTACCTGCACGATGTGAACTGGGAATACTATGAACAGAACCCGGGAGAAGGCGATTCGCCCTTTCCCCGGCATGAGCTGCTCTACTTCCGGGCGCTGGGGTTGCGGGCGCTCCGGGTCTCAGACCTGGTGCTCACCTCCACCCAGTTCAACAAAAGCCGCTATGAGCACTACTGCCCCGGCTGCCGCACGGCGGTGGTCGGCATCGGGTTTGATGACGAGCCCCGCCCCTACACCCCGACTGCCGGGCGGGATATCCTCTTCTACGCCTCCCCCTTCCCCCACAAACTCACCCCGCTGGGCATACGCCGCGTGGAAAGCTGGCTGCAGCAGCGCAGCGATGCCGCCGGCATACGCATTCACCTCATCGGCCGCCTGCCGCAGGGGCTCACCCTGCCCGGCCCGCACTGGGTGCAGCACGGGCGCATCCCCTTTGGGGAATTACAACGGCTCCAGCAGCAGGAATGCCGCTGCGCCATCTATTTCTCTGACTACGAGGGCTTCGGCATGCCCCCGGTGGAGTGCCTGCGCGCCGGCATTCCCTGCATTGCCAGCGCCCTGCCCCCCATCTGCGAGAATATTCCCGCGCGCTTCACTTTTGATAACGCAGATGAAGCCGGCTTCATCCGCACCCTCAACGCCGCCTACGATGCGCCCGACATGAGCGCCCTGCCCACCTACCCCACTTGGCAGGAAGTGGCAAGCCGCTGCCTGGCGGCCATGCAGCGCTACTCCTGAACCCATACCAGCAAAGGCTCACCCCACCTCGCGCGCAGACGGCGCAAAAAAAACGAAGAAGGCAAGCCTTTCAGCTTGCCTTCCTCTTGAAATCTTTCCCGAACAATGGGATTCAGGCCTCAACAGCGGGGGTCACGGCAGCAGCCGGAATCTCCTCCTTGTTGGTGAAGTGCCACTTCACCTTGTTGCGCTTGCTGGCGGAGCGGGCCTTGCGGCGCTTCTCATCCATGGGGCTCTCAAAAGCGCGACGACGGCGCATCTCCTCGAGGATACCCTCGGTGTCGAGCTTAGTCTTGAGGCGCTTCAGAGCGCGATCGATCGGTTCTCCTTTACGTACAGATACGGAACGCATGATTTTTCTTTCGTTGTTGATAAATTGTCCGGGAACGGGCAGGCAAGATACAGCAATTAGAACTTCCTGTCAAGTATTTTGTCACAGTTTTATGAAAATTTACTGACAAAATCCCACCCATGGCAATCAAATCCGGGCTTGCCAAGGCGGGCGCAAGCGTGTACAATGCGCGCGTGACTGCGCCCCACCATCCGCCCATGTGCGATTTTGCCGAACGCCCGTTCATCCTGTTCTGGGAGGTGACGCGGGCGTGTGCCCTGGCCTGCCGGCACTGCCGGGCCATCGCACAGCCCCAGGCTCACCCGCAAGAGCTGAACCATGAGGAAGCACTGGCGCTGGTGGATACCATAGCCGAGCTGGCACCGCCCATGCTGGTGCTCACCGGTGGTGACCCAATGATGCGGCGCGATATTTTCGAGATTATCGAGCGTGCAGCTGGCAAAGGTCTGCGCGTGGCGCTGAGCCCGGCGGCGACCAACCGACTCATCAACACCGATTTTCACAAGCTCCGCGCCGCCGGCGTGGTAAGCATGAGCCTGAGTCTGGACGGCGCCACGCAGGAGACGCACGATGCCTTCCGCCGCGTGCCGCACACATTCGAACGCACGCTGCAGGCTGCCCGCATGGCTAAGGAAGCCGGCATTCAGCTGCAGATTAACACCACCATCTCCCGCACCACACTGCCGGAGCTGGAGGGATTCGTGGAACTTCTCAAGCAGATTCAGCCGGATGTATGGAGCGTGTTCCTGCTGGTACCTACCGGACGCGCCACGCTGGATGAACTGCCCACTGCCGATGAGCTGGAGTCCCTCTGGCAGCGACTGCTGGAGCTGCGCAGCGAGCTGCCCTTCGCTATCAAGACCACCGAGGGCCACCACTACCGCCGCGCCATGATGCAGGCCGCCCGCGGACAGGGGGCCCCCGCCCCGCGCCACATGGTGCCCACGCGCGACGGCAAGGGCGTGGTGTTCATCTCACACGTGGGCGAAATCCAGCCCAGCGGCTTCCTGCCCATCACCGCCGGCAATGTGCGCACCGATGACCTGGCCGATATCTACCGCAACCACCCGCTCTTTGTACAGCTGCGCAACGATGATGCGCTGGGCGGCAAGTGCGGCAAATGCGAGTACCGCCGCGTGTGCGGTGGCTCCCGCGCCCGCTCCTACGGCAGCTGCGGGGATATGATGGCCGCCGAACCCCTTTGCAACTATATTCCTGCCGCCCTGCGCGGCGCTTCTCCCCAGCCATGATCAACATCACCAAACTCTGGACGGGTGCCGCCCAACCCGCCGACCACATCCGCTACGGTCTGGGCCACGGCAGCAACGCCCCCCACAGCAGCACCGCCGCCTGCACCCCCACTTCCTCCCGCGCCCGCAAACCCATCGTGGTGTGGAATATCACCCGCACCTGCAACCTGCGCTGCGTGCATTGCTATGCCGATTCGCACGCCGAGCGCTACGCGGGTGAGCTGAGCTGGGAGCAATGCTGCGCCGTGATTGATGACCTGGCGGACTACAAGGTGAATGCCCTGCTGCTTTCCGGCGGCGTGCCGCTGCTGCACCCGCAGCTGCCGCAAATTCTGCAGCGCGCCACGGAAAGGGGCCTCAAGGTCACCATTTCCACCAATGGTACCCGCATCACCCCGGATATGGCTCGTCTTTTCAAGGACCTGGGGGTGGCCTACGTTGGTATCTCGCTGGACGGCATCGGCACCGTGCATGATAAGTTCCGCGGCGTTCAGGGCGCCTTCGATGGCGCCATCCGCGGGTTCAAACTCTGCGAAGAAGTCGGTCAGAAGACAGGCCTGCGCCTCACCCTGACCCGCAACAATGTGCAGAGCATGGAGCAGATTCTCAACTTCATTGAGCAGGAGGGCATCCAGCGCGTATGCTTCTACCACCTGGTGCCCACCGGACGCGGGGTGGACGTAGCCAGCCTGAAACCGGAAGAAGCCCGAGCTGCGCTGGATATGCTTATCGCACGCGCAGAAGCCTGGCACGCCGCCGGGCAGACCCGCGAACTGCTCACCGTGACCCAGCCGGCAGATGGCATCTACCTGCTGCTGCGCCAGCTGCGCGAGGGGCATCCCCAGGCAGCGGAGACCCTGCGCCTGCTCAGCTGGAACGGCGGCGGTGCCAACAGCTCCGGCCGCGGGATCGCCAACATCGACACGCAGGGCAACATTCACCCCGACCAGTTCTGGCAGGGCGTAACCCTGGGCAACGTAAAGAATCAGAAGTTCTCCGATGTGTGGGAAGCCGCCCAGGAACCCAGCGCCGCTGTGCTGCAGGAACTGCGCGGCAGCGATGACCCGCTGGAGCGCCAGAAAAAGCTGAGCGGTCGCTGCGCCACCTGCAAACATTTTGCCCTGTGCGGCGGCGGCTTCCGCTCCCGTGCAGCCTTTGCAAACGGGCACTGGTACGGTTCCGACCCCGGCTGTTATCTGACCGATGAGGAAACCCAGATGGATATTTCGACTCTTCTGAAGTAAAAATTTTCTCTTCCCGGGGTGAAACTGCACTTTTTTTCTTGCAGGAAACGAAATGATATGGTATTTCTGATTGCGTCATGAAGCGCTTACTCCTTTCTACAATTCTCTTGGCTCTGGCCGGCACGACGTATGCCGACATTCAGGCACCGCCCGCCTCAGAGTACACCGCTACCCGCAAACTGGGTCGCGCCATCAGCAACCTTCTCTTTGCCGTGGAAGAAATTCC
>JAZOTV010000026.1:0-9792 GCA_045657815.1 Akkermansia sp. | reverse complement strand
CAGGTGCAGGCAGACATGCTGGAGCTTCTTTCCCTGGCTCGCCGTTTGCCGACCGGTTGTGATACCTGGTTGCAGGGCGATGATGTGCAGATGAGTCTGCGCTTCGATTATCCGACCGGCTTTGTGGAGCTGGAGTTCCGGAACGGCGCGCTCCTGCTGGTGGTGCAGGAGCCGGTGACCGGCAGGAGTCTGCGGTATCCCATCAACACCTGTGCAGAACGCTCGGCTCTTCCACAGCAGCTGCTTCGCCGCCTGCAGCAATTCTGATTTCCGATATCAAGTCAGCAACATGCCCGAATACCAATGATGATGCCTGTCCGGACGGTGTCCGGACAGGCATTGTATCTGCTGCGCATCCCATGAGGGATACTGGTCAGACGGTGTCGGGTAGTATGGGGGGCGACTGCTTCTGCTGCGGGCGCATGGCACGAATACGATAGAGTAAAGGTAGTTCGTAGCCCTGACCCCGGAGTGAGGGGGGCAGGATGAGTTCCCATGCCGACCCCGCCGGAATTTCGGGCAGGACCTGGAGAATGGCCTCCGGCAGGTCGTTGGGGGCGTGAATGAGACGGTCGCGTATGCGCAGGTACATTTCCGGCCCGAGTTCTTCTTCTTCGATATAGCGGGCCTGCGGCAGGGGAATATCGTCCGGACTGCCGGCGATGACGCGGCAGAGCAGACCGTTGCTCAGCACAAGGGTGCCGGGAATCTGCTTCTGCAGCTGCATGATATCGGCTGCAATCTGCCTGTGCTGCATGGTTCTGAGTTCCTCGCGAGCCTTCCAGTACCGTTCGGATGTTGCTGTCAGTTCCTCCTCCAGTTCCTCCTGCGGGGTATCCAGCCTGGGCAGGAGTTCCTCCACCCGGGCAAGGAGCAATTCCGAGGGCTCATCAATGACGTGAGCTGCCAGCATGCCCATGAGCTGCGAGCGTTCGGCATGCAGTTCAGGCGTTTCAAGGGTGATGGCGGGCAGGGCGGGGGGGCGCGCGGCAAATGCGGCACGCGCCTGTTCCAGCAGTTCCTGGCTCAGGCTTTCGCGCACCGCGATGAGTTCGACGGTGCGAAGACCGGTTTTGCGCAGCGGCTCGGCATCCACATCATCCAGCAGTTCCACTGGCAGCAGGAATTGCCATGCAATGCCGCGCGGGGCATCATACAGTGCATCATCCACTGCTGTCGGGGTGCCGCTGATACCCAGCTGCAGGCTGGTTCCCGGCACGGTTGCCAGCAGGCGGTGCGCTCTTCGCGCCCGGTAATTGAGCTCCGGGGAATCCGAGACGAAGGTTGCATACTGCACCCCATTCGGGAGGATAGTGACCCCCTGCTGTGCTGCATGCGGGGTAAGGAAATCTGCCTTTCTTATCTGCGCTTCGATATGCCGGGCGCGTTTTGTGCTGTGCTCTGCAAGGCGTTTGAAGGGAAACTCACCGCCGGTGGATAGCTGGCTGCGGAAGCCGTTCAGGAACAATTCCCTGCTGACCGGTGGCAGCAGGTCATCCTGATTACCGGCCAGAGCATCCTTGATGCGCAGCAGCGTGCGCAGCGCATCATATTCCAGGCGAGCCTGCTCGAATTTCTCTACAGTGCCGGTTTCCTGCCCGGGTGCAGCCGGACACACCGCGGCGATGAGCGGAAAAAGAAGATGTGGGTATTTCATGGACGGTAGTATTCTGAATCGGTGAGCAATTGCTCCAGGGGGTCGGGAAGCCGGCGGGTGTCGCGCCGGTAAAAATCGGCTCGCAGACAGGCATCCGGCACCTTGGGATGGTTGTGGGTGATGCTCAGGCTGCGTTCGGATGAAACGATGGTGATGAGGTGCTGTTCGTGGCGCAGATGCAGGGTGCAGGTGCTGTATTCATCCTTGCTGGCGAGTCCGCATTCGCTGAGCTGCAGCATCTGGCGGCGTACAGCCGGAATATCTACTACGGATTCGCCTGGTGGCACGAGCAGCAGGAGCAGCCGATTGAGTTCCAGCTGCTGCTTACGGCTCAGAGCCGGTTGCGTGGGGCGGGCCGCAAGCTGTACTCGGAGCTCCAGTCGGGCTCCATTTCGCAGCAGTACCAGGTGCAGTGAGTCTCCCGCTTGCCTCTGCCGCACCAGTTCAGCCAGTTGTTCCGGGCTGTGCAGCGGGGTGCCGTCTGCCTGCAGCAGAATGTCTCCCCGGCGCAGATGCTCCGCAGCCGGAGTGCCGGGGGTGAGCTGGTACACCGTCAGCCCGGTGCCGTTTGCAATGTGGTCGGCAAAGGCCTGTTGCACTTCCTTTGCTGTGGCAGAGGCGCGCAGTCCCAGCAGGGCCGGGGCTGCAGCGGCTGCCTGCAGCAGCATGAGGGCTGTGGTGGTGAGGATGATGGTTCTCATGGTTGTCCTGTCTGTTTTTCTGCGGGGATGGCCGGGCCGTTGCGCAGCAGCTCCGCCGGGCTTACTGTGGTATCCAGCGCCAGCGTGCGGCTGAGCACCTTTCCGGGGGAGAGCATGCAGAGAGTTATCTTGCCGTTGCTGCGCAGGGTTGCATCGAGCATGCGGCCTGTGTGTGAATCTTCGGGGCTGACGCCGGGGGTGAACAGGCGCTCCAGCTCCAGCAATTCGCGGCGTTGCTGCTCGGGGTAGCAGATCGGGCGCTCCTTGCCCATGGGTGGCGTGACCGGTAGAATGATGCATTGTTCTGACCAGGTTCGTGCGGCTTGGGGGTGGAGCTGCAGGTATTGGAAAAGGCAGGGTAATTCCCCAAATGCTCCGCTGACTGATATACTGCTGATGAGCAGAATGGGCAGTTTGTGTTCCTGCGCCATAGCGATGGCCTGCTGTGGTGTTTCGGCTATGCGTAGTTCTGTTGCAAAGCGGTTCCGGGCATCGCGGCAGAAGGCGGCGGCCTTTTCTGCAGCCTGGCCGGTGAGCCCCCAGGTGCGTATCCAGTGAATGCACCCGGTTTCATCCACTACGGCCATGTACCAGGCGGCGGGGTGGCCAAGGTCAGGCATAGCATAGATGGGGCGCCCCGAGGTTTTGACCCGGTAGACGGGGTTTGTTTCGTTCGGCTTATGCTCCCAGGTCTGAATACCGTTGGCCCTGCTCCAGTTATTGAAATAGGCCAGTTCATTCCCGGCAACCTCGCCCATGGGGATGATGCGGGCGCTGCCATCTGCCAGGCGCAGGCTGATGAACTTGCCGCGCCCCAGGGCAATGAGCTGCCCCTCCAGGGTGGTGCCGTTCTTGAGTTTCCAGCTGCGCGAAGGCAGTGCCGCCAGCAGATCCTGCGCCGGGAGAACGGCGGTAGGCGACTCTGTGGTCCGGGGGCTTTTCTCCGGTGTGGATGCGGGCAGGGCAGCAAGTGCTGCTGCCGTGGGTTCCGCCGGGGTGCCAGCCAGGGCGTTCAGTGCCTTTTGGGTCAGTTCCGGTGCATTTTCAGCCTTGCCTCGGCAGATATCGGCAAAGGCCCGGTAGTAGTACATGTGCGCATGGTCGGGTACGGTGCCGTAAGGGGTGATGGTGGTGAGCCCCTGTGTGAGCATGTATTCAAACACAAAACAGGCAGACTTCCAGCGCCCGTTGTGTGCATACCGGAAGCCTAGTTCCGGGCTGAGCCCGGCAGTGCGGCCATTGCTGAACATGAGCTCGGCGCGCATGATGTTGTTCTGTGGGTCGCCGTCCACGGCAAGCTCGGCCAGGTAGTCGGCATAGGTGGTGTAGTCAATGTAGCGGTGCAGCATGGCCAGCAGCAGGGCATCTTTGCGTAAGCGGCTTGCCGTGGCCTTATCCTTCGCCATCAGGGCGGCTGCCAGGCGGTAGGCAGGTGTGGTGTTCGTGTCGGCATCGGCCTTCATGGAGCTGAGCATCTGATCTGCCTTCTGCCTGTCTCCCGCTTGCAGACAGGCGCGGATATATCTCAGACCGTTGGTGGCGTAGCGCCCCTGGAAATAGCGGGCGGGGCAATCCCGCCACTGCATGAGTGGTTCACTGATGCCCCAGCGCAGCAGGTGCAGCAGCACACCGCCGGTCAGGCGTGGGTCGGCGCTGTAGGCATGCTCCTGCGCCAGCTCCATGAATGCGGCAATAGCGGACTGCCGTTCCTCGCTGCTGGCGGGCAGGGCACCGCTGATGGCGGCCGCGCGCAGCAGGTTCTCGCCCAGTTCGTCTTCATGCCCCAGGCGGGCAATGCTCATCTCATGGCGCAGCCCCATGGCTTCGCCGTAGTCGAAAAGCGCATCGTCCTCACCCTCATAGTGGGAAAAGAGGGTGAGCAGAGCGCGGGTGCTGAAGCCACGCAGCTCGCGCTGGCAGATAACCAGCGGCCAGAGGTTGCTTCGGTTGAGCACTCGGGCGAGCCTGCCGCAGGCCTGTTCCAGCTCCTTAATCTGCCCATTCTTCTCGAGCAGTGCCAGTTGCAGGGTGAGGCGGTGCAGATGCTGCGGAATGAGGTGCAGGGCTGTGCCGAGTATGGGGTCGGAGGTGTCACCCATGTCATCGCTGCCGATACTGAAACTATCATCCTCCGGCAGGTAGCTCAGGGTCACGCCGTCGTTCTCGAATCGCATGGCGATGCGCACATAGACGGGTGTGATGAGGTCATGGCGGTCGGGGCGTACGCGTTCGCATTCATGCAGGGATTCGGCCAGCAGGTAGCCGGTGCCGCGGTGCTTTTTCGCGGTATCGATGTAACTGGTGAGTGCGTCCAGCTCCTTTGCGAAGGCCGCCTGCAGGTCTGCATTTTCCGGCAGACCGAGCAGGCTGTTCTGCCACTGTGGCAGCTGCACCGCAGAGGCATCGGGCCAGGCTGGCGAAATGTCGTTATGCGGGGTGAGGGTGGCCGGCTGCCATATACTCAGATTGCGTTGACCCAGTGCCAGCAGACAACGCGGTGCCAGCGGTGCCAGCATGGGCGGTAACTGCTCAGTCTGTTTGCGTACAAGCAGGGCTGCTTCTTTCCCGCTGCTCTGCCGGGAGGTATTCATGGCAAGTTCGCAGCATTCGGGAACTTCCAGTGCCAGGTGGCGGTATTGTGCAATGCCGCAGAAACGCATGTATCTCAGCAGTGCCATGGGGTTGTGCTCCAGCAGGTCATAGCCGGGCTTCTGCATGTGGCGGGCCAGGATGACGGCTTTTGCCGGGTCGCGCCACAGCAGGCGGTTGAGGGCGCGGGTGTTCCAGTTCATCTCGTGCGAGAGCCCCTTGGCCACCGTTCCGTTGATGGCGCACTCGGAGGAAACAAAACGCCGCAGATGCGGGTAGTGGGTGGAGATGTCGTGCTCCATGGGCGAGGAGAGCTGCACCTCCTTGTCATCGCGGAATTCGCGCAGGTAGAGCCGCGCCACGGCGCCGGCAGGGCGGTGGCTGTTGCTGACGTTGCACCAGGCTTGTAACCCGCGGTAGATGATGTCGATTTCCGCATGGTTCAGCGCGGTATCGTGCTCAAGCATGCTGTAGAGCATGCGGATACGCTGCTCGCGCGGTACCTTATTCTGGAGCATGTCGCGCAGGCGGATGATGAAGTCCTGCCGGGGGGTATCATTCAGCGCCAGCAAGCGTTCATCGGACAGTCCTGAAACGCGGTATATCTGGCGGAATTGCAGCAGGGTAGTCAGTTTCTTTTTTGCCTCGCGCGATTCCCGGGAAATTTCGCTTACCAGGTCATTGATATGCCTGGTGTGCGGGGTGAGTGCCGCAAAAGCCTCCTCATCCTGTGGGTCGGCAAGCAGGCGTTCGGCCATGGTGCGGGCATCAGTATAATGCTGGCGGGAGTTCTGGCGCATCTGCTCTCGCTCCTGTCTCGTGGCTGCCGGGAACCAGTCGCGCGGGTCTACTTCGGCGGGGGTGAGTTTACGGCAATCGGGGTAGAGGCTTCGCTCAAAATAATCATCGGCAGCTGCCAGTGTGCCGGGTAGACAGAGCAGAATACAGGTAAGAGTGTTCTTCATGAGTGGGGCAGTTTTGAGATTTAGTGGCCAAAGAGGCGGAATGCATCGTCGCTCAGTTTGAGCATGCTGTCAACCAAGGCCATGCCGGAGCGGATTCCTGTGGTGAATTTCTGCTGGTATGGGTTGCCGGAGCGTTTGTTGTGCGTGTAGAGCACGTAGCTGAGATAGCTGGTATTGTTGAGCCATGCGAGGCGGAGCTGTGTGAGCATGGAGCTGGTGTTACAGAGGTTGACCGCATGCGAGCCATGAAAACTATGGGTGAGGTTCAGAGTGAACTCCCCATCGTGGCACTCCGCAGGGTACATGCCGTGTTCATCGCTGTAGGCCATCAGGAACACGAAATGCTGTGCCCACCGGGCTACCTGTTCCGGTTTGTTGGACAGATAGTGGCGGAAGGCCAGGTCGGTGGCACTGCCCCGGTGGTTGAGGTAGAATACCGCAATGTCCACATCGTGTGTTGCGGCATAGAGCGTGGCTTCATCGATGGAGGAGGCAATGGGCAGCTCCGGCTTGTTTTCCGGTTTTCGTGTGCTGTGGCGGCGTAATATCTCCAGAGTGGCATCGGTTACCTGAAAGGCATTGACCGGCTGCTTGATGGCATATTCCCGGTTGGCGGGCTGTGCATTGGTACGCAGTGCAATGCGCGAGCCATCGGTCAGGATGATGCTGACATGGTATTCCTTTCCTACGGGAATGACTGAGTGTACGCGTACCAGAGTGGTGCCTTCGCGGTAGGTTTCGAATTCCTCGAAATTGTTCTTCTTCAGCCAGTCATGGACAGTATTCAGATCTTCATCACTGAGAGCATAGGCGGGGACTGAACGGTCGCGTCCGGAGGGGGTGCGCAGGATGATGACGGCATTGTTACCCCATTTGCCCTTGATGCCCTGCAGGGTAGCGCGCAAGGGGGTCTGCCCGGGGATGTTCCATTCGCGTTCGGGAGCGGGGATGAGGTACCGGGGCGACTCCTGGGAAAGCGCAGGGTAGCCGAATTCTGCCGGGGTGGCGTATCCTTCTCCGGCAGCGTGCACAGCCGGTATCAGGCACAGGATGAGGGCAAGTATCTGTTTCATGAGCGGCTTCACTTTTGTTCGATGTTGAAATAACAGGGCATGATGGTGTGACTGTCATTGTTGCGGTTCCGGTTGCCGGGGCGTCCCACGAGGATGATACCGTGCACTACCCTGCGCCCGTTCTTGCCCAACGAGCTCCACCGAAGATTGCTGTGCAGGGCGCGCTCGCCAAAAAGTTCCTGTGTGACTTCGTTCACGAATCTTTTGAACTCCCCGGGCTTTATTTCTGCGGGTATGTCGAAGGCTGTTTCGCGGGTGCGTCCGTCGCCGGTGCCCAGGTTGTATTTCTTTCGCAGCTCTGCCAGACGCGGTGCGGCTGCTTCCCAGATGGCTTTGCCACGCGGGGTTGCGCTGTTGAGGTCCAGCGCATCGGCGCAGCGGTAGAAGTAATCATCGAACGAGCGGCGCTCGTACCACCTGCCTATGTAGTTCTGGGGCCGGAGCAGGAAACGCTCTTCCATGTCGCCGTTGTGGTGGAATTCCTGATTGGCGAGTTCGAATATCCATTTGGAGTGCTTTTCGAGCAGGCTGTGCAGCAGCATGGCTGTCAATGGCCGCTGCTGCAGCCTTTCGGCTGCGGGGACTGAAGCATCAAAACGCTTCACGAACTCATCCTCCAGTGGTCGCCAGTGCGAGACCGGACAGATGGGTTCTATGGCGCTCAGCGCGTGTTCGACCGCTGCCAGGTCCGCCTTATCCTGCTCGTTGAGCGTGTTGTGCAACTGCTCATCGGTGGCAGATGTGCCGGTGATGGTCAGGTAGAGTTTCACGCTGCCGCAGCATCCGTTAGCCAGAGTAGCCTGGATATCGGCATTGTAGGCGGCAATGGGCAGGCTGCTGATGGCTTTTGCCAGCTGCCCCTTCTTGTACAGGCTGCTTACGTTCAGTCCGGCTTCTGTCAGTCGGGCTGCGGCTTCACTTACCTCTTTTTCAGCCCGGATGACAGCGGAAACGGCTGGAGCCACGGCATCGGCCCCGGCGGTGTCGGAAATCCCCTTCAATGCGGTGCGTGCCGTGTTCATGGCTTCTCCCAGGGTAGAAACCGGACGGTGGAAATTTTCGACAAGTACCCGTTGCTCCGGGGTGAGTTCTTCCTCTGCCCATGAAGTGAGGCAGAGAAGCGATGCTCCTAGCAAAAGACTGGCGCAGATGTTGCGGGCGGCATTCATATACAGGGTAGACGCTTCTGCCAGGCTCATTTATTGAGTTAAAATGAGAAAATTTATTCCGGGGGCATATTTCTGTCACTGATGCGGTATTCTGCCCTTGCTATACAACAATCATACCGCCCTGTGGTGGGCGGTATGATGGGAAAAAGTGCGTTGTAAAGCGTCCGATTAACCCTTGAGGGCATCCACGCAGATGGCGGACCAGGTTTCGAGGCGCTCATAGAGCGGGCCTGCGAGTTCATCGAGCGTGCGGAAGGCGAGGTCTGCCAGGGCCTTTTCGTTGGGCGCCACCTGAGCGTCCTCCAGCTCGAAGCGGTGCACAAAGCCGAGGTGCACGGAGCCTACCTCGTTGGTGTCATCGTTGATGATGGCGAAGAGTTCCTGCGAGGCACCGCCGGAGAAGGTGATTTCCTCGCGGATTTCGCGTTCCATGCCGGCCAGGTAGGTGGAGATGGAATCGGTGAGGCCATCGATGGGGTTGATATGGCCGCCGATACCGAGGGACATCTTGTTGTGCAGGCGGGATTCACCGCCCTTGGAGGTGCGGGCATAGGCCAGAATACGGCCCTGGTGGCAGAAGATGGCGTAGGTGATGAGCTGCTTGAACTCGGGGCTCTGCTCGGCCAGCTCGCGGTCCATGTAGCGTGCCACGCCGGGCTGCAGGAATGCGGTCAGGTAGTCCTGCGGGTTGAGCTTGACACCATTGAACGCGCCTACGGCCTCAAAGGCTTCGCGCGGAACGACCAGCACCTGTTCTCCATTGTAGCGTGACATGCCGGTATCCTAACACACTTGATTCAGCTTGGAAAGAGCAGAGTGGGCATGCTGTCGCAGAATCAGCATGCCCACTCCGGTGTGCGGAAGCTTTATTTCTTCTTTTTCTTTTTCGAAGTGGTATCAGCCACGAAACCCGGACCGGTGCATTGATCCGCTTTGTTGTCGATGGTTTCGCCCCTGGTGCTGTACATGGTGTAGCGCTTGCCATTCCAGGAAACGGCCATGACCGTGGTGGCACCTTCCGGCAGGATAACGTCTGTGGAAGCGTTGTCCTTCTGGTTCAGGCCGCGCAGGCAGATGCGGATGAGTTTCTTCTCTGCGTTGTATACCTCGAAGGCCACGGCATTCTTCCACTGGTCGGCGGGCACAGTGAAATGAGGAACCGGCTTCTCCACCAGCTGCGGCTTGAAATCCGGGCTGGGCTGGATGGGGAGCTTGTCCTTGTAGATGCCTACGCTGTTGGTGGTAATGTAGAAGATGACGGGGGAGTCCGGTTTGGGATACTGTGCAGCGTGTTCGATGGCGCTGCGGCACATGTCCTCGGTGATGGTGACCCAGCGGGAGGAATAGTCATTCACATAACGATTCATGACCGCCAGCATACCGGTGTGCAGGAAAAAGTCGGAAAAATCGAGTTCTGCCGCATCGCAGCAGCGGTCCAGATAAGTCATGCGGATTTTACCTGTGCTCCACTGGCTCTCGTCTGTATCGCGCACGTTCTTGAAGATGCGGGGGTAGAAGAGTTCGTTGCCCCGGGCTACTGTGTTGTACAGGTACATCTGCCACATGGGGCAGAGAATGACGAAGCAGTCGCCGCAGCGTTCGCCGGGTTCGCGGTTGCCGTCATCCGGTCCTTTCTGG
>JAZOTV010000025.1:0-5108 GCA_045657815.1 Akkermansia sp. | reverse complement strand
CCTTTGTACTACCCTTTGCTTTTCCACCAACAGCTCGATAAATCAGTACTTACCTGATTGAATAGATACAAAAAAACAGAAGCGCAGGACCCAAAGAGTTCCTGCGCTTCTGTTTGAAGGAAGGGCCTTACGCATCCTCCGGCATGATGGAGGCGGTGACCAACTGGGCGACGCTGGCGAAGCCCTCGTCGGAGACGGGTGTGAAGATGAACTGCACGTAGTTGCCCGACTGGGTGATGAAGATCACGTAGCCGGCGTCCACGTCCGCGATGCTGAAGGAAGTCGGATCGTAGCCATGTCGTTCTGTGGGGCAAGGGGTTGGCACAATAATTTGTCTTCCTAAGACCGCTTGGCCTCCGACTTCACCGTTAAGGTGTGTCTTTTTTTTGTTAAACGAAGCGGACGGGGCTCGAACCCGCGACCTCAGCCGTGACAGGGCTGCGCTCTAACCAAACTGAGCTACCGCTCCGTCGGATTTACCGATTCACCGCTTTGCAGCGGGAACGGGCGCATTATACAGATGCCTTTGTGGGAATGCAAGCCTTTTTTTGAAGAAAATGATTGCTTCGGGGAAGAAATTTGCTAGAATGAGAGCCTGAAATAGGCATAAGTACTATGAAACGCAAAGAGATTGAGCAATTGCAGGCTGCGGGGCTGATATCTGCCGAGCAGGCAGCGGCGATTGCGGAGCATTTTCATCTGAATGGCGGGCGCCGGTGGAATTGGCTGGTGCTGAGCATGTCTATCCTGGCAGGGGGACTGATATTGGGTGGTATCATCATGTTGATTTCGGCCAACTGGAGAAGCATCCCCGACCTGGTGAAGATGGTGGTGGCCATGGCCTTGCTGCTGGGGTTCTGGGTGGCCTGGGCACGCACGCGTGAAAACCACCCGCGGATAGCCGAAGGTCTGGGGTTTGTGGGGGCCGGTATGTGGTTGGGCTGTATTTCATTGTATGGGCAGATTTTTCAGTTGCAGAATCCCTTTGCGGAGGGGTGTCTGCTGTTTTTCCTGGGGATATGCACTATTCCGTTTTTGGTGCGGCTACCGTCGTTGATTGTGGTTGTGGCGGTGACCAGCGCAGTGCTGCTGGCGGCGTTGATGCATAATACAGAGTCGTGGTGCAGCCTGAAACCATGGCTGAATGAAGATTGCACACAATTTACTGCCTGGGGGCTGTTGTGCCTGGCCTGGTGGCTGGCGGCGGAGCACTGGCGTGGTTCAAGAGGATTTTACCGGGATTATTCCGAACTGGGCGTGCCTGCGATGCTTTTCTATCTGATGCTGGTGCAGGTGCCGCTGCTGTATACCTGCATATGGCCGGAGGATGAAGCCGTGCTGGCGAAGTTACTGGTTTTGATTCCTCTTGTGCTGCTGCTGCGCCCGAGAGATATATGCTGGGGAATCTGGTGGCAGATGGTGGTGCTGCTGTCGCTGCCTCTGCCGATGGGCTTTATGCTGTGCGATGCCAGGGTTGAGCTGCCCGGGGTGCTGTGTGGCTTTGCCATGGGGGGCTGGCTGATGTATCTGGGCTATGCTGCCAAGCGCATTTCCTGGCTGAATTATGGGTCGCTCATGGTGGTGTTAGCCGGCATTGCGCTCATTGCAAATGTGCTGGACTCACTTACGGGCTCCGGACTGGTGCTGATTATTGCCGGTCTGCTGATGCTGGGGCTGGTGTGGGTACTGGAAAAACAGCGCCGTGTGCTGGTGGGGGCCATCCGGGAAAAGGCATAAACGCTGAACAATCTACTGACGATGAAACGAATTTACCTGTTGTTTGCTGTGGTGGCAGCCCAGTTGCTCTGGCTCGGGTGGAACTATGCCGAGCGCGCACGGGAACTGGCCGAGTCTCCGGTCATCCACATTGATTGCACGGACTATGACCCGCGTGATTTATTCCGGGGCGATTATGTGAACATTCAGACCCGCCAGACGGTGCCGCTGGAGCTGGCAGGTACCTCTCTTTACTGGGATGAGGAATTCTGCTCGGAAGTAAACAAGTATACCCACTGGGATTATGAGACGAAAAAGGACATAGAATACCCCGTGCTCAACCCGGTGTCTCCACGTCCATGTCCCGAGGTGAAGGGTGCAGAGAAGCTCTGCCCGGGGTATGGGACTAAGAGGGTGGCCGTTTTCTGGAAACGGGGGGACGATGGGGTGCATGGCGTGAGCCGAGTGGAAGCCGCGGGCTCTGAAGTTGACATCCCCGCCGAGGGTGAAATTCGCACACTGATGTGGTATAGGGTGGACCAGGTCTCTGATGAAACGGAGGAAGAGGAACGGACTGTTTCCGTGAAGCAGTATGTGAAATTGGTGTTGTCCTTCACCAGCAGCAGCTGGGAGGGCATGCGCTTTTATGTGGAGGAAGGGACCGGGGATATCCGCCGACTCTGGCTCAATGAGGTGGAAGGGAAGGATAACGTGCCGTTTGAGAGCGTGCGCCGCACCGTGGATATCGTTATCCGCGAGAATGCCCCCGTGATTCCCCGCATGCTGTACCTGAACGGAGTGCCTTATCCCGAAGCCGTGGAGCAGATACGCAACAAGACGTTTAAGTGGGAATAGTATGTCCGAGCCAAAGACTACGATATCTCCTTGCGGAGCAAGATATCGTCCGCGCGAAGAGCAGATTTCGGAACATGTTTCAAATCTGCGGGTAGATGTATGTGCCAGAACCAGCTGACGTGATTAAAGACCAAAGATTGCGTATTGGCATCATTAAGCAGTAGCGAGAAATCCGAGTTTGTCGAGCCGTTTGCGAAGCGTCAGCGGAGCGGAATTTGAGTCCCGAAGGGACGTAAGAGGGGAGGCAGGGGTAAGCCCGCGTTAGCGGGCGCAGCCCCTGCTAACAAACAAAAGATAATGGAGCCCCGACGAAAGGAGTGGGCGGCAGCCTGCCACGGCGTAGGGCGTAAGCCCGGAGACGGGAGGCCTTGGCATCAATGTGTAGCAGTCGCCTCTGGCACCCTCTTATATGATAAAAATTTGATATGGTACACCCCGCAAGCATCAGCTAAAATGCTTGCGGGGTGTTTTAGTTACTAAACTCTGGGGTAGCTATCCAGATAGGTGAACAAGTGTCCTGGCACCCAAACTCTACAAGAGTCAAAGCGAGCATACGCTGTTCACCTGACCCCTTGCTCCGTAGATCGGACGATTGCTTGATACATTATGCGAATGTTACCAGCAGACGCATAATGATATCGTATTTATAAGCGAGGTCGACAACGAAGCAGAAGTTGCCAGAGGTAACCCAATAAACGAAAGTATAGTATCATGCGTTCATTCCAATGTAAAGACCTTGCTGTATATGTAGGAGCAGACATCAGCAAGGACACTATCGACCTCTGTTATTATTCAGAGAACAATCTCATCACTTCGAAAATAGCCAATAACTCCAAGGCCATTAAGAAGTTTGTAAAAACAGTAAACGTACAAGACGGCTCGCTATTGATATATCGCCCGTTCCACGGGCTCATAGTTCCGCGGGCGTACGCCCGCCTGATTTTCCTACATCGTAATTCGTAACTCGTAATTCGTACTTCAGTTCATTTTCCCAGGCAGAAGGTAGCAAACACGCGGGTGAGGATATCCTCGGTATCGATGCGGCCGGTGATGGAGCCGAGGGAATCAAGCGCGGCGCGCAGGTCCACATCCACAAACTCCGGGGATTCGCCTGCCAGCAGTGCCGCGCGTGCAGCCGCCAGTGCTTCCAGCGCCAGCTGCAGCGCGTGGCGGTGGCGGGTATTGATGGCAGCCAGCGAATCGCGCTCGCCGGACTCGCGCAGGAAGAGCGACTCCACCGCCGCCGCCAGCGCCTCGCGTCCGGTTCCGCTGGCGCAGGAAAGGCGGATAGCATCGTGCTCCCCTGCCCAGTCCGGGTGCTCCGGCAAATCACACTTATTCAGCAGCAGCAGGCGGTGCGCCCCGGTGAACGGCAGCGGCAACACCTGGCGCGGCGCGCTCACATCTGCCACCTCCAGCAGCAAATCGGCCTCAGCCCCGGCGCGGCGGCTGCGCTCCATGCCGGCGCGCTCAATGGCATCTGCGCTTTCGTGCAGGCCAGCCGTATCAATCAGGCGCAGGCAGAGCCCACCCAGCGCCACCGATTCCTCAATCGTGTCGCGCGTGGTACCGGCGGTACTGCTCACAATGGCGCGTTCATACCCCAGCAGCATATTCAGCAGGCTGGATTTACCCACATTCGGCGCACCCACAATCGCGGTGCGCACCCCCTCGCGCAGCAGGCGCCCCTCATCTGCCGTGTCCAGCAGGCGGCGCAGAATCCCCGCCACCTCATCCAGCTGAGCCAGCAAAGCATCCGTGGTATCCGGCGCAATATCCTCCTCCGGAAAATCAATATAAGCCTCCACATGCGCCGCCACGTTGATAAGAATATCCACCGCAGCCTCCACCCGGCTGCCGATGGCACCCTGCAGCTGGTTCTGCGCGGCGCGCAGCGCCAGGTCGCTGCCGGCAGAGATGACATCCATCACCGCCTCGGCCTGGGTCAGGTCCATCTTGCCATTCTCAAAGGCGCGGCGGGAGAACTCGCCGGGGTCCGCAGGCCGCGCCCCGCAGGCCAGCACCCGCTCCAGCACGCGGCGGGTCACCAGCATGCCGCCGTGGCAGCTCAGCTCCACCGTATCCTCACCCGTGAAACTGGCAGGAGCAGCAAAAAAAGTTGCCACACACTCATCCACCACCCGCTCGCACGCGTCGCGCACGCGCACCAGCGTGGCCAGCCTCGGCTGCAGCACCCTGCCCCCCGTGCACTCCTGCACCACCCGGGCCGCCTGCGGCCCGCTCACTCGGATAACGGCTATAGCCCCGGTTCCCGGCGCGGTTGCAATGGCGGCAATGGTATCATTCTGCATGGGCCCTATTGTTTCATAGTTTCCTTATTGGTGCAACTAAAAATGCGTGGTGCAGCTGCGCTTCCGCACGTGTGTCCCGAAGATTGCTGCGCCAAATTGGAGTTTGTCGGGCAGGCGAAGCCTGCGGAACTTTATGCCCCGGAGGGGCTATAGAGGAGAGGCAGGGGTAAGCCCGCGTCAGCGGGCGCAGCCCCTGCAACAAGCAAAACATGACGGAGCCCGCGG
>JAZOTV010000024.1:0-10518 GCA_045657815.1 Akkermansia sp. | reverse complement strand
GGAACGCCAGGTGGCCAGTCTCCGCGAAAGCTACATGCTTGCCCGGGCAGATGCTGATTCCGCCCGCAAGCAGCTCAGGGAGGTCAGCGTGCGCCTTGAGGCGCTTGGTGGCACCGCCCTGGGGGGGCAGGAGGAAAAGCTCATCGAAACCGCGGCCATGCTCGAATCCACCCGGACCGAGCTGGACGAGGTGCGCCAGGGCAGCCTCCGACTCGCCGCCGCTGTGGCTGAATACAAGCGCAGCGCTATGGTGGAGGACGAAACTGCCCGGCAGACGCTGGAGACCGCCCTGCAGGAACTGGAGGTAGCCCTCGGGCTGCGCCAGAAACAGCAGAGCGAGTTTGACGGCACGCTCGATGAGGCTAAGGTGCTCAGCATCGATTCCGAATCCGGGCTTATCGTCATCAACGCCGGCCGCAAGGGCGGGGTGGAAGTGGGCATGCCCATGGAAATCTTCCGCGGCGACCAGGTGATTGCCACCACCATGGTGACAGACGTTCGCAAGAGCGTTTCCGGTCTGCTGGTTCAGCGCCACCTCAACCCGGTGCTCAGCATCGCTGTGGGTGACCGCGTGTCCGTAAAAATAAACGACTAATTCTTCAACAAATACCATAACAATGGAAGTGAAAGCAGTATACAAGAATGCTCGCATCTCTGCGAAGAAGATGCGTGACGTAGCCGCCGCCGTCCAGGGTATGTCTGTAACCCAGGCTACCGACGTGCTGAGCTACACCCCCAAGAAGGGCGCTTATCTCCTGAATAAGACCCTGAAGGCCGCTGTGGCCAACGCCGAGAACAATAACGGTCTCTCCGCTGATGAACTCGTGCTCAAGAGTGTGATGGTGGACGAAGGTCCCACCTTCCGTCGTACGATGGCCCGCGCCCGTGGTTCCGCCAACATGATCCGCAAGCGCACCTCCCACATTACTATCATCCTCGCTAACAAAGAGGCATAACCATAACAAACTAACATAACACTATGGGTCAGAAAGTAAATCCTATCGGCTTCCGTCTTGCCGTTACTAAAGACTGGCGTTCCAAGTGGTATGCTACGGGCAAGGACTATGCCACGAAGCTCCACGAGGACCTCAAGATCCGCAAGTTCATCAAGGACTACACCGCCGATCTCAACAAGGATCTCAAGGGCTCCACGCCTGCGATTTCCCGCATCACCATCGAGCGCGCCTGGAACAGCGTTCGCGTGACCATCGCCACCGCTCGTCCCGGCCTCATCATCGGGCCCAAGGGCAAGAACATCGAGGAAATGACCGCCGCCCTCTCCAAGCTGTGCAGTGGCGCCCAGGTCAAGCTCGATATCATGGAAATCCGCCAGCCGGAGCTCGACGCCCAGCTTGTGGCCGAGAACATCGCCACTCAGCTTGAGCGCCGCGTGTCCTTCCGTCGCGCCATGAAGCGCGCCGTGCAGGTGGCCATGGACTTCGGTGCCGAGGGTATCCGCGTTCGTTGCGCTGGTCGTCTGGGTGGTGCTGATATCGCCCGTGCTGAGCAGTACCGCGAGGGTAAAGTGCCGTTGCAGACTCTGGGCGCCCCGATTGATTACGGCTTTGCCGAGGCCCGTACCCTGTACGGTATCATCGGTATCAAGTGCTGGATCAACAAGCGCCCTGAGGTGGCCGATGCTCCCCAGATGGGTGGCCGTCCTAACCGTCCCCAGCGTCCTCGCCGCGATTCCCGCCGCGACGCCTAATGTCTAACACGAAACTTTAAACAATAGGAGAATAAGACTATGCCTTTAATGCCCAAACGTATTAAGGACAACCACCGCAAGATGCACCGCGGCAACCGCGGTGGCAATGCAACGAGCGGTGACTATGTTGCCTTTGGTGACTTTGGTCTGCAGGTTCTCACCCGCGGCTGGGTGACCAACAACCAGATCGAGGCTTGCCGTATCGCTATCAACCGTTACCTGCGCCGTAAGGGCCGCGTGTACATCCGTATCTTCCCGCAGAAGTCCTTCACCAAGCGTCCGCCGGACACCCGTATGGGTAAGGGTAAGGGTGCTGTGGAAGGTTGGGTGGCCGTATGCCGTCCCGGCAACATCATGTTCGAGGTGGGTGGTGTGACTGAGTCCGCTGCTCGTGAGGCTCTTCGCCTCGCCTCCAACAAGCTGGGTATCCGCACTCGTTTCGTCTATCGCCAGGGTGTTGAGCCCCAGGCCTAAAACTAGTAACCATTCAAAAATTACATTATTATGCCTGTAAAGAAAGCTAAAGACTTCCGCGGTATGCCCGCCAAGGAGCTCGCCGCCCACATCCGTGGTCTGCGCGAGGAGTACTTCAACCTGCGCATCCAGCAGGCCACCGGCCAGCTGGAAAACAACCAGCGCATCCGCATCGTCCGTAAGGAGCTCGCCTGCGCCCTGACTGTTCAGGGCGAGGGCAGCGCCACTGCCGAGGCCTAAATCAAACGAAAACCCAAGGACTTAGAATATGAGCGAAGAAACTACTACGACCAAGCCCCAGGGCCTTCGTAAGACACGCGTCGGCGTTGTTGTCTCTGACAAGATGAGCAAGACCATCGTTGTGGAGTACGTAGCCCGCGTTCCGCACCCCGTGTTCAAGAAGATCGTGAAGAAGAGCAAGAAGTTCTATGCTCACGATGAGAACGAGACCGCCAAGATCGGCGACAAGGTGCGTATCCGTGAAACCCGCCCGCTTTCCGCGCTGAAGCGTTGGGAGCTCGTGGAAATCCTGAAACACTAATTCTAACCAGAAAGGACATTACCTACTATGCTCCAGATGGAATCCCTCGTTCAGGTGGCCGACAACACCGGCGCCCGCACTGCCAAGATGATTGGCGTGATCGGCAAGAGCGGTGCTGACCAGGCTCACATCGGTGATATCATCACCTGCCACATCCGCGAATCCATCCCGACCGCTTCTGTGAAGAAGGGTACGGTGGTGAAGGCTGTGGTGGTGCGTACCGCCGCCCCCATCCGTCGCGACGATGGCTCCGTGCTTCGTTTCGACTCCAACGCTGTGGTGGTTATCGACAAGGATAACAACCCGCGTGGTACCCGTATCTTCGGGCCGGTGGCTCGCGAGCTTCGTGAAAAAGGCTTCATGAAGATCGTGTCCCTCGCTCCCGAGGTGCTGTAAGGCGGAAGGGTATTTGTTGAAGTTTATCACTTCCACACACCTTACAAGAAAGTGGCAGGTTCTCCGGAACCTGCCACTTTTGTTTTCTCCAGAAATCTGCCCGGCACCGCCGGGCAACTGACAGGTGCGCCACTTTGCCGGAGCTTGGAACTTCAGCCCCGTAAGCATAGCCGGTGAGGGACCAATGGCTCTCCGCTCCGATAGAGAGACATTTTCCGGGCTGGCCGTGAGCTGTCTGGGCCTTGATGTATCATAGTCGCTTCCTTGTCTCTGTCACCGTGTCAATATCCTTTTGACACTCCGGCCTCAGCCTTGTAAAATGGTTCCATGAAATTCGTCCGCGTTCTTCTGAGTCTGGTATTAGTGCTCGTGCTGGGGGCTTGCTCTGCGCCGCTTGTCCCGCCGGCGAATCTGCCTGTGCCATCTCGCCAGAACCAGGGAGATGTGGATTTGCTTGGTCGCATGCGAACGGCCTGGGAGCAGCTCTCGAAGCCAGACCTGAGCGATATGGACCGCACTCTCGCCCTGCGCGATTATAATGCTGCTCTCCGCGTGCTCGTGAAGCGCCTGCGGCACGATGCGCACCAGTCCGGTAAGCTGCCCACGTATGAGTCCTTCGAGATGAACCACCAGTTCTCATCGGAGGTGCGCCACTTCCTTGGATTGCACGAAGATATCATCCCGGCATCGGATGTGAAGTTGAGCGCACTCCGGGAACGCTACACGCTGCCCGGTGTCGGTGTGCCGATGGTCGGCATCATTCCGTCGCATAAAACCCCCGGAGTGGAGGATGATATGTTCAGCATCTCCTCCCGCGGTATGGTGAGCGCGCTCACCGCAGTCATGACCTTCCCTAAGGAGGGTAAACCGCGTTTCATGGTTCTGCCCCGCCAGCAGGAGCAGTCTATCAAGGTCGGGAATCTTGAGTATCCTCTGGCGGCAGACTGGAGCGCTCTGCTGGAGGTGTACTGGGATCTCACCCGTGTGAAGGAAGATCGCATGCTTGGGCTTCTCCAGCCGCAGGAATTGCGCAGCACCACCGGTCTCTCCAGTATTCAGGCTTATTCCCCGAATAAGATTCCGGTTATTCTTACGCATGGCCTTGCATCCTCGGCTGATACCTTCGATAATCTGGTGAATCGACTCTATGCCGACCCTGAAATCCGCAAAAACTACCAATTCTGGTACTTTAATTATCCCACAGGAGTCGCGTGGACGGTTTCTGCCCGTGCATACCGCGAGGCGCTCCGGAATTTGCGCGCCACAGTGGACCCGAATCACACGAATCCGAACTGGGACAACATGGTGGTAATCGGGCATTCCATGGGCGGGCTTATTACCCACTACAGCCAGTGCCTGGAACCGTGGAATCTGTTGCGTGCATCTGATATTCCACAGAAGGAATTGGAGCCGCTTCTTAAATCCAGGTATGTTGACCATCCGTTTGAGGAGACTGCGCTGGAACCCCTGCGCAAGGATTACTTCTTCCGCCCGGTTGAGGCCGGTATGGTGGTGTATCTTGCCACGCCTCACCGCGGCGCACCGGTTGCTAAGTTTTATTTAGTCACCCTGCTTACTAAATTAGTCACCTTGCCGCAAACCTTACTCAAAGAGGCTTATAACATTGCAACGTTGCAGCAGGATATCTTCCTGCTGAACCCGCAGGATGCTTATCTGTGGTTTACCAGTGTGAACCAGCTCAAACCGGATAGTTATTCCATCACCGGCCTGCAAGACCTGAAGGTGCGCAATGTGCCGACTCACTCCATTATTGGAGATCGCGGGCGCGGGGATACTCCTAAATCGTCAGATGGTGTAGTCCCTTACTGGTCAAGCCATATCGCCTGGGGAACGGAGACTGTGGTGCCTGCCGGGCACTCTGTTCAAGACTGCGTGGAGACGGCGAATGATTTGAAGCGTATTCTGGGCGAGTATGCAGAAAAGAACCCGGCGGTCAGAGTGTCAAGGCGGAGTAAGCGGAGCGTTCTGCCTCGCTATAAGGGGCTGCCGAACCATCTCGCCCCCTCCTCGAAGAGATAGTCTGCACTACAGCGCAAATTCCCTTCGGCCCCAGAATTTCAAATTTCCAGTGTACTGAGCTGGAGCCTATACGGACGATGTAGCAGTGTACTGCTACCTCATCGAAGAAATGCAGGGGCTGCTGGTAGTCTGCCTCTGCGTGAACCCGGGGGTAGAGGTAGCCATCGCGGGTGACTATGCTGCCCAGCGAGGCCAGGGCGTGGGTTTCTGCTTCTTCTGCGAGGCGGAAATAGTTGGCGAAGTAAACCACGCCTGCGGCGTCGGTCTCGTGGAAGGCAATGCGGCGTTTGTAGGTGAAGGCGGGCATGGTCAGAAATCAGCGGTAAAGGGCTCCCCAGTCATTGCCGATGCGGCGACGGTTCTCATCAGCCACGGCATCCCACCCGGCATCCTGTAATTCGGAGATGACGATGCTCTGGTCGGCTTCGTTCGTTCGGATGTAGAGGACGCATATCTGGCGGCCGTTGGTGACAGTGAGGAAACGAGTGCGGTTTTCGTAGAGGTTGTTGACGGAGGCAAGTTTGATATCTCTTTCATCGCGCAGCCAGTCACGGTAGCCCTGTGGTACCTTATCCAGCCCCAGCCAGGTCTCTGCTTCTTCGCGTGACATACCGGAAAGGGTTTCGTAATCGGATATGTGCTTCATTACCCGGGCGGCGGCGTGCACCGCTGCTGTGGTGGCAAGGGGTTGTCCCTTTGCGTTGAGGCGGTGCTCAAACATGCGGTTCATATCGCGCTGCAAAGCTTCTTCTTCAGTAGGCTGGGGGTAGCAGAAGAACCACGCGGCCAGTGCCGCGAGCGCTGCGGCAGCACTGGCATTGGCAATCCGGCTCTTCAGCATCATTTGCCGCATGATGAGACGCCAGCGGAGCGCTATGTGTGAATCTCCGGATTTAAAGTGAAACTTGTGTTGTTGTACCCGCTTATCTGCTGCAATCTCCTTCAGCGTGCGGGCTTGTTCCGGATTCAGCGCTGTGGCGGCCACGTAGCCCACTTCTACCTGCTCCTGCAGCTCCTCCGGCGGGAAAATGTAAGTGAGCAGCACCATGCGGAACGCAAGACTGATGGCCAGGAAGCTCAGATAACGCGTGAGCCCCGTGGCCAGCATGCCGCCTTGGTAGCTGAAGGTGGGACGCACGTACTCCGGCCAGTGCGCGGAAAGCAGCGGATAGGCCAGCAGCGCCACTACCAGCACACTACCCAAGGCGCCGAACCAGACCAGATTCCGCCGTGGCCCGCATCCTGCCACCAGCTCCATGAACAGCACCGGCAGCACCCAGATGATGGGTTTCAGCTTATAGAGCGAAAAGCCCGTTGCGTCCTCCAGAATCGGATTCGGCGGCAGTAGTGTATCCGGATAGGAAAAGGCATACAGCAGCGCAGCTGCGCCTGCCAGGCAGAGCAGAAAACGGAAAAAGAGTGTGATTTTCTCCAGCATCGGTATCCGTATTGTATGTGCCTGTGCTTCCGGTGTCAAGCATGGGGTTTGTATTCGTGGCGTCCGGGCAGGGGCGCAGAAACGTGCGCAGGTATGCTATTGCGGTGTATCTGCATGAGGCGCCTTAGAGAATGCCGCCACATCTGCTCCAATCAGGCCGCGCGTGTAGGCAATATGAAGCAGGCGGTCCTCCACATCCGGTGCGGGGGGCATGCAGCGGTGCGGCAGGTCAGCGGTGAGCAGCTCCAGCGCGCAGGCATTGTGCAGCGCCATGGTGGTCTCGATGAAACGCATGGAGGTGGGATCCTCCAGCAGGAAATTCAGGGGCTGCTTGCGATTCAGAACCCGGCTTTCCGGAATATGGGGGCCGAATTCGTCCTCCACCCCCATATTGGCCAGCAGCACATCCGAAGCGGCAATAGCCTGCTGTTGCGGCACGTGCCGCAAAGCCGCGATATGGCCGGTCACGGTTACGGTACACCACGAGTTCAGAATGGCTTTGCCGAGGTCTCCGCCTCGGCTTGCATCCACATAGTTCACCTGGGCGGGCAGTGCGCTGCGCACATCGCTCACATCTGCTACAGTGACTTTCATGCCGTGCTTCATGGCATAATGCAGTAGTCCGCGCCCGACTTTTCCATACCCGATGATGAGCAATTTCTTTCCCGCCCAATCAGTATGGCCCAGCTGCTCCATGGCGCGGAAAAAGGCTTCTCCGGTGCCCAGAGTGGTTTCAATCCGCTTAATCCGGCCGGAGTCTGCCAGAATGACCGGGTGGTGAGTATGTTCAAAGCGGTGCGCACCGGTGCGGGTCAGCTCTGCAAAGCCCAGCCGCGGGTGCAGCTCGCGGAATTGCCCGCTGCAATCCAGGATGATATCGAAATCGTCCATGCCACGTGGTGCCTGCTGCACCCCGAGTGTTTTCAGCAGCGGGAAAATGTTCTTGTCGCAGGGCATCGTCGGCTGGGCCGGTACCCACAGCTCAGCGCCTGCGGCCAGCAGCGCCCTGTACTTGGCCAGTGTGTTGCGGAATATAGGCGTGCCGTCCAGAATCCGCAGCCCTGCCAGTGGACGTGTTTTGCTCCACTCTTCTGCCTGCCACAGCAGTGTGGGCCATTCCTCCGGGCGGTAATGTGGAGCCAGATAATCGCGAATCAGTTCAACCGGCGTTTTCATCTTGCTCTTCAGCATACTCCCGCCAGCCGGAAATGCAAGTAAAAACGCGCCATTCCGGGGGCGGAATGGCGCGTGGAGAAATAATAGTCAGAGGCCGTTATTTGATGCGGTCATTCTCACCCGGGCCCCAGGAGGGTTTGAAATCCGGGATGCGATTGCCGCTGCCGGGGCAGTCGGCAGGCACGCGGTACTGCTCGCGCAGCTTGTAGTATGTTTCCGTCAGCTGCTTCATCACGTCGGCATATTCGGGCTCCTGGGCCACATTGCGCATCTGCTTCGGATCCTTCTCATTGTCGATGAGCATCCACTCGTTCTCCGGCTTGCGCACACCGCTCTTGCGCTCCTCATTGGTCGGGGTCCAGATATGGGCGAAGGTGTAGCGCTGCGTGCGCAGACCATCGTGACGGGGGGCGTTGTGCTCACCGGGTTGCTCATAGAAGGCATAGTACAGCGGGCGATCGATGAACTCGGGAGCTTCGCCCGTCTGGAACAGAGAGGTGAGGGATACACCCTCCATCGTGCGCGTGTTCTCGGGCGTGTTCACCCCGGCAATCTCCAGAATGGTGGGGGCGTAGTCGATATTCTGCACCATGGCCTGGGAGCGCTTGCCAGCGGCAATCTTGCCCTTCCAGCGCATCACCAGCGGCATGCGGAAGCTCTGCTCGAAAATCCAGCGCTTGTCATACAGACCATGTTCGCCCAGGTAGAAGCCCTGGTCGCCCACGTAAATCACCAGCGTGTTTTCGGAAAGCCCGTGGCGGTCCAGATAATCCAGCAGGCTGGAGATGGACTGGTCCACCGAGAGCAGGGTGCCCAGGTAGTCCTCCATGTACCAGCGCCAGCGGTATACGGCCATATCGCGCTCGGTCTTGACCTTGCCTGCGCGGAAGTCTTCCACGAACTCGCGGGTGCGGGTGGCGAAGAAGTCATCATATATCTCCTTGGTGCCGGGGTCCATGTGGTTGGTATTCCAGCCAAGATTGGTCTTGGGCGCAAAGCGGGGCTTGTGGCTTTCGATATTGAAGCCGGCCGGCACTCCTCCGTTATTCTTGAAGACGCCGCGGTTAATCATGTTCCGAAGTGTCCACTTGGGCACAATTTCCTTCATGACATCGAAGGGAAGTTCGCTTTCCACCAGGTGGTTGTCATTCCAGTTGCACATGTCCCACAGCACGCTCTGGCGGTTGTGGCGCATGAATTCCGGACGATTGGCATAATCATCCATCAGCGTATCGGGCGGTGTCAGCTTGGAAACATACTCCTTCACGGCTTTCAGATGGCGCGGTGCAGGAATCCAGTTGCGGTGCGGGGCCTTGTGGCCCACAATCAGAGCGAAGGGCTTGCTCTTGTCGCGGTTCTCCATCCAGTCGATAGCTTTCGTTGTCACCAGGTCGGTCACATAGCCGCGGTCCTGGTGGTGCGTGGTGCGGCCATTCACCCCCGGCTGGTGGAACGTGGGGTTCCAGTAATCGCCCTGGCTCGGGAATACCTGCCAGGAATCAAATCCCGTCGGCTGGGAGATAAGGTGCCACTTGCCCACAATACCTGTCTGGTACCCGGCTGCCTGCAGCATCTTCGGGTAAGTCGGCTGCGCGCCGTTGAATGCTGGGCCGCCGTAGTTATACAGGAAACCATTGTTATGCGAGTGGCGACCCGTCAGCATGCAGGCGCGGGAAGGACCACAGAGCGAATTCGCGCAGTAAGAGCGGTCAAACACCATACCCTCATTGGCCAGTCGACGGAAACCCGGCATCGGCATCGGCGTGTCTGCATCGCAGCTGCCAAGCACTTCCGGCGAGTGGTCATCTGTAATAATGAACAGCAAATTCGGCCGGGTATCTGCGCCCAGGGCAGAGCCCACGCAGAACACGGCGGCCATTGCTGTAAAAATGGAGCTCAATTTCATGACTCTGGCATTCTAGCAAAAGAGCTCGCGGGCGTCAATCCAAGAAACTGGATGCAACAGGGCGGGTGCTTTGAGCTTGATTCGCGAAAGACCTGCAATATAATGAGGCCATGCGCATCATGATGCCGAAGATGAAGAATTGTGCCTTCTGGGTGTTGGCCTTGCTTGTGTCCGGGTGTACTTGTTCAACTGCGCCTGTGGTATATAGTGCGAGCGAGGCTCATGGGCTGATGGAAAAATCCTGGGAATATACTGGAGTCCCTTGTATGGAGCGCGAAAAAGAGTATCCTCTTCCCGGTGGTCGGCATGAATTGCTGGTAGTGAAGCAAGCGGACGGTGAATACTCAAAATGCCTGGCCTGCCGGAACCCTGCGGGGAAGTTGGTGCCGTTGGCGGAAGGAGAGCGGACTTTTGGCTATGCGGTGTGCCGGCAGACACCACAGTATCTGCTAGTGTTCAATAATTTTGCTAGTAATCAGAATCAGGTTTTGCTGTACAGAATTTCATCATCGTGTCCTGTCCTGTGTTATGATGGTTCTGAACTTGATAGCTGCTCCGAATGCCGCGTGGATTGGCGTGTTGCCTCCTGGAATCGGCAGGGAATTCTGCTTGTGGGGCACCGGGATGATGCTTCTTGCGTGTATCGCCTGCTGCCTCTGGAGTAATTTGTGAGCCTGTCTAAAAAGTGCAAAAATATTTTTCTGCTCTAACCTGCTATGTTTCGTGTGGGTTAGGGCAGGGGGATGAAAAATTCTCAAACTTTTTCGCAAAAATGAGCTTGACGCGAAATCCGGTTTGTGATAAGCTTTGCCCCGCACCCCACCACGGGGTAGCCCGAA
>JAZOTV010000023.1:0-4730 GCA_045657815.1 Akkermansia sp. | reverse complement strand
AGCTTTGTAGGCGGTATCGGCCAGCCAGGTGGCCTCCGCTGCTGCAGCTGTCCGCTGTGAGGCCGGCAGCAGGCTCAGCAGTTTTTGCTGCAGTGCCTGGCGTTTCTGCACCACATGCGGCATTTCGGCATAGCCCGGCGCAGGCGCACTCTGGCAGGATACCACCACCAGAGTTACCAGCATGAGCATGACCTGGGCTAAGCGTTTCATCTCAATAATTCGTCAACCTGCCGGGATGCCGGCGCTTTCCTTCCTCGATGTTGTTGTACATGCGGGCATACTGCGAGGAACGATTCATGCCCGGCAACCAGTAGCCTTCGTAATCACCATCCGGGCCCCGCAGCACGCTCCAATGTTCCATGGGCCACTGGTGCCCCTCTGCATAGTAGATGGATTGTATATGGCAGATTCTGGGCAGGTCATCCCAGCGGCGGGGATTCAGTTTGCGGGCATCGTCCACCTTCAGGCGGCCATTCCACATCCAGGCATCCAACACCCAGGCATCCGGCCATTCGGCATCCTTTGCCGCCAGATACACGCAGTTGTGCTCCGAGGGTTTGGCGGCATCGCGCACACAACATCCAATGCGGAAGTAGCGCAGCGGCCGCCGGCGCAGCTCGCGGTACATATCATGCTGGTACTGCCAGCAGAGCCCGCGGTCCTGCAGGCGGGCGTTGATGAGTGCATTCCCTGCCCAGCCAGGAAAACAGGAGCCATTCAGACGAGCAATACCTGCCGAGGCTTTGTAGGCTGTATCCGCCAGCCAGGTGGCTTCTTCCCGGGCGGCCGGTTCGGCCTGCTGCTCCGGCGGCAGAAGAGCAAGCAGATTATCCTTCAGCAAGGCTCGGCGCGTTGTCACCAGCTGGGTATACGGATACTGCACCTGCGGAGGATAGCAGGATGCCATCCCCAGCGCAGTCAGAACACATATCAGCAGTTGTCGGGTTCCTTTTCTCATAGCCGGTTAAGGGGGGCGCGCATTCTACTCCATATTCCCCTGCTCCGCAAGCTTAATTGCTTATCCAGCGTATATATTTTGTTCCATGTGGAACAATTTCGTGTACTGCCACCAATCCGGCTAACCGAGTATACCACGGAGGATGATGTCGCGCCCGCATTCGGTGAGGCTTTCGCGCTGGAAAATGAATTCATTGGGAAGAAATTCACCCGGCACCACAGAATCAGGTCCGGCACCCACCATGGGGGATATGCTCTGCATCCATTCATTCACGAGCCCTTCTTCCAGGAAGCGCCGCAGGAGGCGGCCACCGCACTCCAGCATGAGGTTGACCACTCCATACCGGGTATAGAGTTCATTGAGAAGCACGCGCAGGTCTCTCACATTCTCCCACACCAGGGTGCGTTTGTGATACTCATCGGTAAACAGTTTGGCCATGGGAGGCAGCGAAAGCAGGTTGGTGGTGAGTACCACGCGCCAAGGCTGCTGCTTGCGCGGTGAAGGTGCCTGCAGGGGGGTGCGTATGGTGAGCGCCGGATCATCAGTCCGCAGGGTGTTACCGCCGATGAGAATGGCATCGCTCTCCAGGCGCAGCTGGTGCGCATGCCGCAGGGTGTCCACCCCGCTGAGCCAGAATTTCAGCCGGCGGGTCATGCGTCCATCCAGTGTGGTGGCTACTTTGGCTGTTACCCAGGGCCGGCCGGTCTGGATTGCATGGAACCAGGAGCGCAGAAAGCGGTCACAGGCGTCTTTGCATACGCCGGGGCATACTTCTATACCCTCCGCGCGCAAAAGCGCATCTGCGCGCCCCTGATGGCGCATATCGGGGTCTGTGGAGCCATAGACCACCCGGCCTATGCGCTCCTGAATGATGGCTGCAGTGCAGGCACCGGTGCGCCCCACGCTGGAACAGGGCTCCAGAGTAACATAAATGGTGGACCCGGGAAGCAGATGTCCATTTCCTCGCGCGTACGCATTGGATATAGCGCGGCGCTCAGCATGCGCCTCCCCTGCTACCTCGTGGTACCCCTCGCCCAGTATTTCGCCATTGCGTACAATGACGGCGCCGACCGGCGGATTCGGGCTGGTAAGCCCCAGGCCGTAACGGGCAAGCCGAAGCGCATGCTGCATCCAATGCTGATCTGCCATTTCCTGCATGCGGGTATTGTATCAGGCAATAACCAGCTGTCAAGACGAGGCCTTGGGTACTGACCTATTTCCTTTTGGTAAAAGATGTATCTTCAGTATATATAGATAGTCATCATCTTCATCCGTGTTGATAAGTGGATAAGTATTTTTACAGGTTTACACTCAGTAAATAATAATGCGTGTTTCCTGTTGATAAACCTGTGCAGAACCACCACCTGGAATGTGAATATAAATTATAAACAATTATATTCACCGCTTATCCACATACTTATCAACATAAATTGTGGATAAGTATGTTAAGTTATTGGTAGTAATATATTTAGAAAAGAGAAGCCCCGCTTTCTGGAAGCGGGGCCCGAAGAAGTTATGTGGGGTATCTTATTCGATGGTTTCAGGCTGGGCTTTCTGCTTCTGCTGCGTGGGCGGGGTGTAGAAGATGCTGCCCGGAACATCGATGAGGATGGCGGAAAGACCCGCCAGAGGATAGGCATAGATAGCGCTGAAATCGGCAGTCATTTCCCCTATTCTGGCCAGCAGGAAGTTGCCCTGCTCGGTGTGCATGATGCGGTGGGAGGACATGTGGCGGAAGTAATCCGGTGTAGAAAGGGAGAGTCGCACCTCTTTTACCTCTCCTTCCGGCAGGGAATCCACCCATTTGCGGTTAATGAAGCTGATGGCGTCGGAGTGCGTGTATTTTCCCTTCTGGAGGCTCTCTGCCAGGCTGGCTGGTATCGTGGCGTATGTGGGAGTCATTTCGCTGCTGCCAAGCTCATAGCGCTCCGGATGCCGCTTGTCTGCCGGGAGGCACCCGGTATCCACCCAGGAGGCATTATAGCGTTCTACGTTAGCCTTGTGCCCCAGCATGTACCATTCCTTGTTTACCTGGTAGAGTGTAGGGGTCTCCAGCGGAAGCAGGATAGCCTCGGCGCTGCGGCCCATATCTGCCACGGCGGAGTGTGTGCATACGCTGCACGAACTGATATTCAGTGCGCAGAGAGAGAGCAGCGCAAGCAGGGCTTTTTTCTTGGTGTTCATAGTTTGTGTTATTGTTCGTTCAGAAATTCGTGAAAGAAGACAAAGGGAGCCATTACCGGAATGGAGATGTTGTATAACAACGTGCCCGGCCAGTCTATCAGGATGCGGTCTGCCATGCTGAGCGCCTGAATGGATATGGGAGTTTCCGTGAAGCTGCCAGGCTGGGGCCAGGTGGTGGTGTCACCGGCAATTTCTGCCTTGATGCTGCATTTGCTTGCCCCACCGGGAAGCGCCTGCAACCAGGGAGTGCTGTTATCCTTCAGTTCATCACTTACAACCTGCATGTCTGCGTAGCCGTCCGGGCGCTGAAGTACCATAGCTGTGCCAGCTGAAATCTCGTGATAGACCTTGCTGGTTTCATTGTTGATTGCCCGGTATTCCGGGGCATTGTTTCCGCTCAGGAAAATGGAATCATGGATAACCGGATAGTGAACGCGGAGTTGTTTCTGCTCTGCTGCAAGGTAATACTTCCCCCCTGCTCTGTAGAGTTCAAACTCTTTGTTCAGCGTATATCCTGTGTGTTCTCTGCTGCTCTCTTCAATGTTCTTATGTGTTTGCATGTAAGCACATGAAGAGAGAAAAACGGTGCCTGCAAGCAGACAGGTTCTCATGAGCGCGGTCATTGTCATACTGCCAGTCTAGCATATTGATTCTGCCTTGTAAAGAAAAGGGTTAAAAATAAAGGATGTTCCACGTGGAACATCCCTTATCTGGTGATTTAAGACTGCGGTAACCGGGGTAAAACCGGTGGCAGAAAGCGCGTCTGGCGTTCATTTAATATGGTATCGAGGTGGGGTTGCCAGATGTCGGTGCTATCCTTATAAAGGGCGATTCTGGCGCGAATTGTAGCCCCCATGCAGGCGCTCAATGCACGGCTGTAACAGGTGTGTGTCAACCCGCCCTGCCGTATCATATTGTCTGTTTCCTTGCAGAGTTTATCCAGGAATTTTTCGGATTTGGTGAGGGTCTGCTGGGCAATGATGGGGCGTCCGGAATCCGCCAGGGCGCGTGCCTGGATGGCCGCAACAAGGCAGTTCTGTACAAGCTCCAGAGGGGTATTCTGAGGTGCATTGCAGGCCTTGGCTGCGGCATTGATGGCAGCTCCCGTAGGTGCCACAGGCTGCATGACCAGGAGGCGAAGTGGAAATGTACGGGCCTCCCAATGCAGGAGAATATCGCCTTCGCCAGCTATATCCCGGGGTATTTCCCGGATGAGTGCGAGGCTCCGTTTCAGAGCTTCTGCCTTGTTACCGGTTTCCCAGTAGGCGCAGACTTCTGCAAGCTGGCTGGTACGATAAATTGCGGCGTGGGATGGTTTGATAAGGGTTAAATCAT
Source organism: Akkermansia sp. (assembly GCA_045657815.1). Lineage (GTDB taxonomy): Bacteria > Verrucomicrobiota > Verrucomicrobiia > Verrucomicrobiales > Akkermansiaceae > Akkermansia. Next base: position 253 of record JAZOTV010000023.1, on the reverse strand, counting down.
CCTTGCATAAACGGAGGGCCTCTGAGATGTGTGGAGTGGCTTCACTGTGGCGCCCTGAACGGCACAGAAGGTGCGCCAGAAGCTGGTGTGCGGTAGGTGAGCCTGGGAATAATTCAACGGCTTTCTGGGCGCATTTCAGGCCATTTTCGGATGGGGATACAGCGTATTCGTCCAGCAGAGCCCTGCAGTAAAGTACCAGTGGATTATCTGGATAACGCTCCACCAGAGCGTCTGCGCGGGTGGTGATATCGCT
>JAZOTV010000022.1:0-6575 GCA_045657815.1 Akkermansia sp. | reverse complement strand
GGATGTGGTTATTCCCCACCAGGCAAACCTCCGCATCATCAACGCAGTGGCCCAGCGACTCGGCATTCCGACTGAGCGCGTATTCGTGAACGTACACAAATACGGCAATACCTCCGGCGCAGCCGTGGCCATTGCTCTGGACGAAGCAGTGAAATCCGGCCGGGCACAGAAGGGCAACATCATCCTGCTGGTTACCTTTGGTGCAGGTCTCACCTGGAGTTCCGCTGCCATACGTCTCTGATACAAAACCGCCAGCCTTTTCAGCCAGCACCCCGGCCTTGCAGACAAGGCCGGGGTGCTTTGCGCTCTGCCATGCTTTTTGCTTGTAAACAGCTGGGCCGCGTGCTAGAATGCAGCCAACATGAAAGTTATTACCATTTACGGCAGCAAAAGCGACCTTCCTTTCATGGAACCGGCTCGCGTATATCTTCAGGAAAACGGGGTGGAACACGAAGAAGTTATCTACTCTGCACACCGCGATCTGCCTGCGCTGATTGATTACCTGAAGGAACTGGAAGCCAGCAAGACCAAGGCTGTTCTGCTTTGCGTAGCAGGCCTTTCCGCAGCTCTGCCCGGCGTGGTGGTAATGAACACGGAGCTGCCGGTTATCGGCGTACCGGTTCCCTGCGGTCCCCTGAACGGCGTGGATGCACTGCTGGCTATTTCTCAGCTGCCCGGCGGCGTACCTGCCACCACCGTGGGGCTGCACAGCAAAACGCCGGTGAACGCCGCCATGGCTGCTCACCGCATCATCAAGCTTGCAGAATAAGCAACCGGGCATCCATCCCGGGCAACCAACTCGAAGATTCACCAGATGAGTACGCCTAAGGATCTACTGACCATAGATGCACTGAGTGATGCAGATATTCACGGCATCCTGAAAGGGGCTGCTGAAATGAAGAAGGTATTCTGCAGCGGCAGGAGCATCCCGGCGCTCGCCGGCAAATCGGTGCTCACACTTTTCTACGAGCCGAGCACCCGCACCCGCTCTTCCTTTGAATTAGCCGCCCGCCGGCTTCAGGCAGATGTGACCACCTTCAGCGTGGCCACATCTTCTGTGGTAAAGGGGGAAAGCGTGCATGACACTATCGACACGCTCATGAGCATGCACATGGATTACATCATTGTGCGCCATAAGAACAGCGGTATTCCCGCAGTCATCGGGCGTCATGCCAAGGCTTCCGTCATTAATGCCGGAGACGGTGCGCATGCCCACCCCAGCCAGGCTTTTCTGGATGCCTTCACCCTGCAGGAAAAGTATGGAGATCTGACCGGCAAGCGTGTGGTCATTATCGGTGATATTCTGCACAGCCGAGTGGCCCGCTCCACCAGCACCATTCTGCGCCGTCTGGGCGCAGAGGTAGCATACATGGGCCCCGGCCCGCTGGTTCCCCTGGAGAAATTCACCGGGATTCCCCGTTTTACAAACTGGGATTCCGTATTTACCTGGAAACCGGATGTCATCTACCTGCTCCGCGTTCAGAATGAGCGCATGGACACGCCGTTCTTCCCCTCGGCGGATTACCACAACGCCTTCGGCGTGACAGAAGAACGCCTGAAGCGCATTGATGACCTGAACCTGAGCATCATGCACCCGGGCCCGGTGAACCGCGGAGTGGAGCTCTGCGATAACGCGATGGATTACCGAAACAGCCTCATCTGCAACCAGGTCGAAAACGGCGTTGCCGCCCGCATGAGTATTCTTTCCTACCTTACCCCCCGGACTCAGAACAATGACTAGCACCTACATCCGGAACGCAACCTGGGCCCCCACCGGCCAGCAATTTGATATCCGACTGGCTCCCGGCCACAGCCAGCATGTTCCCGAATTCGGCGGTATCACCATCTGTGATGCAGAGGTGAAACCCGCCGGACAGATGAGCATTCCCGAGCGGGCCCGTGAGATTGATGCCACCGGCAAACTGATACTGCCTGCGCTCTTCGACATGCACGCGAAGGTGGAAATTGAGGGACGCAGCAAGCGAGAATCCGTTACCCGCACCGGGCAGGCTGCAGTACAGGGTGGCGTGTGGGGGCTGCTGGTGCAGCCTACCTTCGGGTTCATGTTTGACAACAGCGCAGCACTGGACAGCTTCCGCGAGGCGGTCGGCCAGCGGTCTGCCGCAGAAATGATTCCTGCGGGCTGTATCTCCCAGGGCATGAAGGGAGACCAGCAGGCACCGTACAACACACTTGCCGCGCGCGGCATCCGTATCCTGAGCGATGCCGGAGAACGCCCCGGGAACCTGCTCATGCTTCACCGCGCCATGAAATATGTGGCAGAGCTGGATATGTGCATGGCCATTCGCGGCGATGTACCCAGCATCACGGCAAACACCTACATGCACCCCGGCACCACCTCCTACACGCTGGGGCTGCACGGCATGCCTGCCTGTGCAGAGGAAATCGGGCTGGAAATCATTGTGCGCCTGGCCAAGGATGCCGGGTGCCGCCTGCATGTGCAGACCGTCAGCACGGCAGAAGGGGTGGAAATCATCCGCCGTGCCAAGGCAGAGGGCTGCCGCATTACTGCAGAAGCAGCCCTGCACCACCTGCTCTACACCCATGAGGATGTGGGTGACTATGACACCAACTTCAAGACTATGCCGCCGCTGCGCAACAAGGCCGACACCGAGGCCCTGCTGGCGGGGGTGAAGGATGGCACAATAGACTGCATCGTTTCCGACCACACCCCCTGCACCCCCTTTGCCAAGAAGCAGGATTTCCCGACCGCTCCGCAAGGCATGTGCCTGCTGGATCATTTCCTGCCCACCATATACACCAGGCTGGTGCAGCCCGGCAAGCTCAGCTGGGCTGAAGTGGTGCAGGCATGCTGCGTCAATCCCTGCGCCATCGTGTGCCCGGCAGTAATGACCCCGGAAGAACCGGAGGGCATGCCCCTGCTCCTCTTTGATCCCTGCGGCAGCACCACGGTGAACGAGGACAACCTGCCCTGTGGCACCCTGAACACGCCGCTGCTCGGGCAGCAGCTCTGCGGCACAGTAACCTTACCCCTCCAATAAAGCCATGATTATCTATATCGTCAGCGACTGCAAGAAAGGCCACCTTTCCCAGACCAGGGGCCTGGCCAATGCACTGATAGAACAGGCCCGGGAGCGGGCACCGGAGCGGGAACACGCATGCTACGAGGTGGACATAACCGGCATGGGGTGGTTCAGTAAGCTCTTCTACAAAGGTAAGGAACTTCCGCACCCGCGCCCGGATCTGATTCTCTGCGCCGGCCACGGCACGCATCTGGCCGCGCTGAGCCTGGCCCGCCACCTGCGCTGCCTGTGCATGGTCTGCATGCGCCCCAGCCTGCCGGTTGGTCTGTTTGACCTCTGCATCACCCCCCGCCATGACCTGCCCGATGGCTTTGAAGCCAACGGCCAGATTCTGCCAACGAACGGAGCCATCAACGGTATACGCCCGCAGCCGGAGACCCCCAAGACCCAGACTCTCATCCTCATTGGCGGCCCGAGCAAGAGCTACAACTGGGATGCAGAGCTGGTGCTCAATCAGCTTTCCTCCATCGCGCGGCTTACCAGCACGCCGATTGTGCTCACCACCTCCCGCCGCACACCTGAAGACTTTGTGCACGATGTATCGGTCGCCTGCCCGAATATCCGCGTGGTTCCTGTGGAAGAAACAGGGCCGGACTGGGTATCCGATAACCTTGCCATGGCCACAGAAGTGTGGGTGACCCAGGATAGCGTGAGCATGGTGTATGAGGCGCTCTCCAGCGGCGCACCAGTCGGCATTATTGAAATGCCGGCCAAGGAAGGCCCGCACAAGCCGGATGCCTCCCGCATTGCCCGCGGGCTCAACATGCTGATTGCTGATGGCAGTGTGTGCCGATTCACCGAGTGGGCCAAAACTAACAGTATTCCCAGAACCGGAACCGTAATGAACGAAGCCGCCCGGGCTGCCCGTTACATTCTGGATCACTTCCCCAAATTGCTGCCATGAAAGTAATGCATCTGCTGCCATCCCTCAGCTCCGGCGGGGTGGAACAAGTTGTCCTGGAACTTTGCGAGGGGCTCTGCTCCGCAGGGGTTGAGAACATCGTTGTCTCTGCCGGTGGCAGCATGGTGCCAGGTATTGAGGCATGCGGTGCAAAGCACATCACCCGCCCAATTGGGCGGAAAAGCCTGCTCACCCTGCTGCAGGTCGGGAAAATGGCGCGACTCATCCGCCAGGAAAAACCGGATGTACTGCATCTGCACTCCCGGGTTCCTGCCTGGGTGGGCCAGCTTGCATGCAGAATACTACCGGAGAAGGAACGCCCGGCCATTGTCTCCTCCTTCCACGGATTCCACTCGGTGAATGCCTACTCGGGCATCATGGCCAGAGGGAACCGGGTCATAGCGGTTTCCCGGTGCATGCGTGAGCATATTCTGGAGAATTATCCGGCCACCCCGGAAGAAAGCATTGTGGTCATCCCCAACTCGGTAGACGAGAATAAATTCAACCCGTCCTATAAACCAACCCTGGAATGGCTGGCTAAATGGTACACTGACTACCCGGAACTACAAGGCAAATTCACCCTCTGCCTGCCCGGCCGCATCACCCGGCTGAAGGGGGCTCCCCACCTGGGCCCCATTCTCAGACAACTGCGAGACAAGGGGATTCCGGCTCATGCAGTCATTGTGGGCGAAACCAAGAAAGGCAAAGAAGCCTACCGCCAGGAGGTACAGACTGGATTCGAGGCCGATGGCGTGACAGATTACGTAACCTGGACCGGCCACCGCCGGGATTTGGCAGATGTTCTCTGCGCCTGCGATGTAACACTCTCGCTGACGCTTCAACCGGAATCTTTCGGCAAGACCACGCTGGAGGCCCTCTCCCTGGGGCGCCCCGTGGCTGGATACCAGCACGGCGGCGTAGGAGAACAGCTGGAGCAGTTCCTGCCCGAGGGCATGATTCCGACCGGCGACACAGCAGCCATGGCCAGCCTGCTGGAAAAATGGTACAACTGCCGGCCTGTTCCCAGAACCCCCATTCCGGCGTCTTACCGGCGCGCGGATATGATACAGGCCCACATTGACCTGTACAGGCAACTCTGCCGCTGACCCGGAATTTTTTTATGAACCTGCTCCACATAAGCCCCCGCCTGCGCCCCGGCAGCGTGAATGCGCTTGCGGCAGACCTGGCGTGTGGCCTGCAGCAGGCCGGATTCCGGAACACTGTCATTTCCCCCCCCAATGAGCTGGTGGGGCGAATGGCAGCAGCCAGTGTGCCCCACCACAGCTCGCGCAATATCGCACTCTTCACTTACCTGAATGAATTCCGCCGCGTGCGCCGCCTGGTAGAAAGCACTAAGGCTGATATCATACTGGCCTATACAACACCAGCCGCAAACCTGGCCTGGAGCGCTTGCCACAACATGCCCGATGAGCACCGGCCCCGCATCATCGGCATTCATACAACCTACCCACAGCATCCTGGCTGGGCTGCAAGCCTGGATAGATGCGATGCTCTTGTGGCGGTGTCCAGGCATCTGCGCAATGAGCTTACCCGCCGCGCCCGGACAGATACCGAACGGGATATTTGGGTCATTCCTTACGGAGTGAACGAGGAACTGTGCCACCCGGGTTACCGCCCCTCAGATTCCTGGCTGGAGCAGTGGATGCGCCAGTACCGGGAGGAAGCAGAGAACACGCTCTCTGTCTGCATACCCGGAGCCATCACCCCACGCCACGGGCTGGAGGATCTGGTGCCCATTCTGGCGCGTACAGACCAGGCGAAGGTTCCTGTGCATGTCTACATTGCCGGAGATACCGCAAAGGCAGACCAGCATTACCTCTGCAAGCTCAGAAACCTGTATCAGGCAAACGGCTTGGATAAGAAAATCACCTGGTTGGGGCATCGCCCGGATTTGCGGGATGTCATCTGTATCTGCGATGTGGTGCTTTCCCTGTCCAGAAAACCAGCTGCCCATGACCGGGTGGTGCTGGAAGCACTGGCGCTGAATCGCCCAGTGGCAGCGTATGACCACGGTGTGGCCGGTGAACTGCTGGATGCTTTCCTGCCCGAAGGCAGGGTTGCGCCCGATGACATTGCCGGTATTGCAGACCGCCTGGAACAGTGGCATGCCTACCGCCCTTACATGAATGAAAAGCTGCCTTATCCCTACCGCCTGGGAGATACCATACGCAGCATTGCAGAACTTTGCACCTCACTGTGCCAGGGCCGCTGAAATACCGCCATTGACAAAAACGGAAAAATTGTGTAATCTCTGGCACGCAATAATTTTACCTGATGATTAATTTCACGAATCTTTCACGCTACACTGATATCGGTTCCAATTGCTATCTGCTCGATATGGACGGTGTGCGCATTGTGCTGGATTCCGGCATGCATCCCAAGAAAGAAGGCGCTGAGGCTACGCCGGAGTTCTCCCTCATCGGCGCCGCAGATCCCGATACCATTTTTGTCACACACTCCCACCTGGACCACATCGGCACCCTGCCCATGCTGCAGGATAAATACCCTGCAGCCGAAGTGAACATGACCGCCGCCACCTGCGAGGTAGGGCTGGCCATGCTGCACAATTCTGTCAATGTGATGACCGC
>JAZOTV010000021.1:0-9478 GCA_045657815.1 Akkermansia sp. | reverse complement strand
GCTCTTCCTTACCTTCCTGGCCAGCGTCATCCAGTGCATCGACCGCCACGCTGACCTGCTGCGCGCCTCCATCTCCAAGGCCGGCAATGACCACCGCCTGGGGGCAGCCGAGGCTCCGCCCGCCATCATGAGTATCTTCCTGGGCGATGAGCTCACCGATATCGTGGAGCAGATTATGCACGGCGGCGCCAAGTCCTCCTGCGCCAAGACCACCATGGAGCTCGGCGTGGATACTCTGCCGGAGCTGCCGAAGGATACCACCGACCGCAACCGTACCTCTCCCTTCGCCTTCACGGGTAACAAGTTCGAGTTCCGCGGCGTCGGTTCTTCCCAGACCTGTGCCTGGCCCATGACGGTGCTCAACACCATCATGGCTGAATCTCTAGATGAGGTGGCTACCCGTCTGGAGAAGGTGGCCGGCACGCCCTCTTTCAAGGATGAGGTGCAGAAGCTCATTGCCGAGATGATTACCGCCCACAGCCGCATCATCTTCAACGGCAACGGCTACTCTGAGGAATGGGTGGAAGAGGCTGCCCGCCGCGGCCTGCCCAATATCAAGTCCACCCCGGAGGCGCTGGAGGTGCTCTCCCGCCCGGATACGCTGGAGCTCATGCAGAAGTATGGTGTGCTTTCCAACGCCGAGCTGCTGGCCCGCAAAGAAATCCAGATTGAAAACTACGAGAAGCTTATCGATATCGAGGCCAAGACCTGCCTCAACATGCTTCAGACCATCTACATGCCCGCCGTGGCCGAGCAGATGACCCAGATCTGCAACACCGTGGCTGCCATTCAGGCTTCCGGTATCTCTGCCGGCCTCAAGGCCGCCACCGGCAAGGCCGAGGCTATCGGCTCCCTCTATGATTTGCTGCCCGACCGCATTGCGGACCTGGCTGCCGCCATCGCTGAGGGGAACCCCGCCCATATGCGCAGCGCCATGGTTGCCGCCCGCGAGGTGGTGGACAAGCTTGAAACCATGGTGGACGCCGACCTGTGGCCCGTGCCCACTTATGCCGAGATGCTGAACATCCACAGCAAATAATATCACAACAAGCCAGGGAGGGTAGCGGCTCTGCCGCTATGCCCCGGCGGGTCAGGGAAGCGCCAGCATCAGCTCTTCTCTGCCGGCGGGGAGGTGTTGGAAATGCTGCAGCAGTGAATGGTGCGGTGCCTGTGTCGGCGTGTAGAGTCCGTGCAGCTCTGCCAGTCTTTTCTCAAAGTGTTGCAGTATGGCTTTGCGCGGCGCATTGGCAGACACATAGTCCAATGCACCAGAGATGAGTTTATGCCAATCCTGCTCTGCGGCTCCGGGCTCCAGCGTAGAGAGGAGCAATCTGGCCATGTAGCTCGACAAACGCAACCTGAGCAGGCTGCTCCGCAGGGCCAGCCGCGGTGAGAGCAGGTGAACAGAACTCAGGGTGTGCAAATCTCCCTGCGTGGCGGGGCGGTAGAGCAGTTCGCACTCATGAAATAAATCGACCTGCCCGCTGAGCTCACTGCCTGGCTTGCGTGCCAGGCGGGCGGCGGTGCGCACCAGCCCATGCTGCGCCGTACACCATGTGATGATGAGCCCATGCTCACCCAATGGCTGCTGGCGCAGGATGGTGCCGGTGTCTTTTTCCATTAGTCCCTGTCAAACTTCATGGTTGATAGCCTGGGATTGATCATGAAGTGCAATCTGTAGATGATTAGCACCTTGTAAATTGCACTCCGTCAAATCATCATGATAAGAGGGATAACATATCAACCAGAAAGTTCAACAGCGGCTTCCGTTATTTGCCTGCCGGCGTGTTGGGGCGCTTATTGGCAATGCCGGAAAGCTCCATGGCCCGCTGGTATGGAACAATGGCAGTGCTCTTGGCAAAGATATTGTTGACAATACGAAGATTTCGGGATACCTCTGCCTGGTTGCCGTCTACCATGGCATAAACAATCTGGCCATAGTAATAAAGCGGCGTGTCCGACATAGGGGTGAGCCCTTTCAGCAGTTTCTTGGATTCCTCCCGCTTCCCCATCATGACGAGACTCAGGAAGTGGCGGAAATCCAGCACATAAATCAGGTCACCAGGGGTATCCTCGGGCAGTTTTTCCCGTAATGCGGAAATGGTATCGATGCACTCCTGGTACCGCCCGCTGGCCAGGTGCAGGTTAGCCAGGTTCATGATGGTCACCGGGTCATCCGGCACTGCCTCACGCAGGCGCAGCAGCTCTCTCTCTGCTTCTTCAAAGTATTTCTGCTCCATGAGGCAGCAAGCCCGCAGATTCCATACATTGGGGTTGTGGCGGAAAATGATTTCGCAGTCTGCCAGGTAGCTGATGCAGATAACCCACTGGCCGTTCTGGTAGGCGGTTTTGGCATTATTGAATGCCTGCAGATACTGCTCGCGGTCCTTGCGCGGCAAGTTGGAGAACTTCACCAGCCACTCGGGCAGATTCTCTGTGGTTGAATCCGCCAGGGGCTTGTCCTGAGCAGGGGAAGGCGGCATCAGCAGTGCCAGTGCCAGCAGAATTGCGAAAATACGTTTCATTTGATGGTGGGATGGTTCAGAATGGTTTCGGCCATGGCTTCGGGGGTAAGGGCGTGCTTGGCGCGCAGCTGGTCCTCCCGCCCGTGTTCGATGAACTCATTGGGCCAGCCGAGCCGCAGCACCGGGGTGGTGCAATGCTGTTCATTGAGGAGCTCCATCACCGCTGAGCCGAAGCCACCGGCAATGACATGATCCTCCAGCGTAACGATGAGTCGGGTTGCTGCCGCCTGCTGCAGAATGCAATCGGCATCCAGCGGGCAGATGAAACGGGCGTTCACATGCGCACAGGAAATACCTTTCTCTGCCAGAAGGGTTCTGATAGCTGCGGCATAGCCATTCATGTTGCCCAGAGCCAGCAGGGTGATATCTGTGCCTTGTTGCAGGATTTCAGCCTTGCCGATGGGAAGGGGGTGCAGCTGCTTCGGCATAGGAGTGCCTTCTGCATTACCTCGCGGGTAGCGAATGATGCTGGGGCGGTCCTGAATCTGATTCATGGTGCAGAGCATGTGCCCCATCTCAGCCTCATCCTTGGGCTGCATCATGACCACGTTGGGAATCGCGCGCATCATGGCAATATCAAACAGCCCATGGTGCGTGGGACCATCGTCCGGCGAGAGCCCGGCGCGGTCCATGCAGAATCGCACCGGCAGGTTCTGCAAGGCGGCATCGTGCTGAATCATGTCCACACAGCGCTGCATGAATGTAGAATACACGGCCAGGTAGGGTTTGAGCCCCTGGGTGGCCATGCCGCAGGCAAAGAGCGCGGCGTGTTCTTCTGCAATGCCCACATCATAGTACCGCTTCGGGAAACGGGAGCGGAAGATATCCAGACGCGTGCCGGTGGGCATAGCCGCAGTAATGGCGGTGATATCCGGGTCATCCGCAGCCAGGGTGCTCAGGTGTGTGCCGAACGCTTCTGAATAGGTGATGATTGGCCCCTTGCTGGTGCTGCCGTCCTCTATATTGTATTGGCCGATACCGTGGAACTTGGTCGGGTTGCTGGCAGCGGGGGCGTAGCCACGGCCCTTTTCCGTAATCACGTGAATGATGACCGGGCCGTTGTGGCGGGAGGCAATGCGGAGAATCTTCTCCAGGCGCTGGGTATCGTGCCCATTCACCGGGCCGTAGTAGCTGAGCCCGAGCTCCTGGAAGAAACTCAGGGGGGTAATGATGCTGTGAGCGGCATGCACCAGCTTTGAAACCTGCTTGCGGGCACTCTCGCCGGCCAGTTTCTCAATGATGACCTTGGTGCGTTCGCGCAGCCAGGCGTAGGTATCCGTCTCCTGCAGGGAGGAGAAATACTGCGAAAGCGCACCCACATTGCGGTCAATGCTCCACTCATTATCATTGAGAATAAGAATGAACTTGCGCGTGGTGGTGGCAATGCTGTTGAGCCCTTCCAGCGTTGTGCCGCAGGTGAAGGCACCATCGCCCACCACTGAGATAACGTGGTAATCTTCTCCTGCCAGGTCGCGTGCGGCGGCCATGCCCAGTCCGGCGGAAAGCGCCGTTCCGGCGTGTCCTGCACCGTAGGCATCATGCTCAGATTCGCTGCGCTTGCAGAACCCGGAAAGCCCCTCAAACTGGCGGATGCTGTGGAAGCGGTCGGCTCGGCCGGTCAGCAGCTTGTGTACATAGCACTGGTGTGATACATCAAACAGAATTTTGTCCTTCGGTGTGTCAAAAACGCGGTGCAGCGCAATGCTGAGCTCCACCAGCCCCAGGTTGGGTGCCAGATGCCCGCCGGTCTCAGACAAGGTGCGGATAAGCGTGCTGCGGATTTCCGCAGCCAGGTCACCGAGCTTTTCGGCAGGAAGGTTCTTGACATCCCGCGGGGAGCAGATGCTGCCCAGCAGGTCAGATGAGGGAAAATTCGGCATCGTCATTCAGTTGTTTGTCATTGGCCGGGGCAGAGGTGGTCTGCTCCAGCTTCTGAATTTTCAGTTCGGCTTCTGCCAGAAGTTGTTCACTGCTGCGGATGAGGGTGAGGCCCTCGGCTGCCAGCGCAATCATGTCTTCAAGCCCGGTTTCCGGGTTGTTGACACGCTCCACAATTTCTTCAAGCCGTGCGGTAGCCTGTTCGAAGTTCAGGGGCTTGTTCTTTGTGCGTGGGGGCATGGCGGTATCTGGTGCTTGTGTTACTTGTTCTTGTCGCTCACGTCCTCGCGGCTGTAATAGACCATTTCAGCACCCAGGATGAAGTTGCGGTGGCGGTACAAACCCTGCGTGGAGACCAGGCTTGCCAGCGGGCGTGCTGTGGACTTGGGATTCGTATTTGTGGCAAAGTGCTCCACGAATACCATGTTGTGTTTCGGTGTCATCATGAGCAGCTTGCCTTCCAGCACCAGCGGGGCAAAGTCTCCCGATTCACGGATGATGCCGGAAATGCCACCGGACTGCATGGAATGTGAGGACGGCGTGATGAGGAAACCCTGCATTGCCTGACCGGAGCGGTGGAAAATCGGTTCCAGATTGCGCGTGAGCTCTTCGATGCTGCGGGGCATCCACAGCGCCTTGCGGTCTGCATACCACGCCACGCCCCAGGGCTGGTCTGTCACAATCAGATCCTTATCATTCGACATGTTATGCAGTTTGCCGTTCATGGCAGCCGGGTAATAGGGCGGGAAATGCGGAATACCGCGTGCGCTGGTCCAGATACCCATGTAGAGCTGCTTGGGCAGCTGGAACAGGAAGAGACCGGAAGAAATCACCAGCATCACAGCGATGGCAAGGCCACGAATGCTGTTGAATGCCTGCCCGAGCTGCATGCGCCCCAGGAAGATGAATACCAGAGCCGTGCCGTATGCGGCAAAGAAGGGAGTGAACAGCACGGCCTGCTGGCTGGCGCTGATGGTTTCAGCCTCGCCAAAAAGAGCCATGCCGGCGCAGGCTGTGAGCCACATGGCGAAAACAGCCCATTTGGCGGCTTCAACAACAGGCCTGCGGAACTTGTTGAGCAGCGCCAGCAGGAAGAAGGGGGTGGTGACAATGGCCCCCATGTTGATGTACATGCTGTTGAACTGGGAGAAGGTGTAGCCCAGCAGTCGCAGGAAGAAGTTGGAGCTGTTGAAGCTGAGTGCCTCTGTAGTGGCAGAGCGCATGAGCATTTCGGCGCCGTCGCTGCCGAATACGTTGAACAGCCCGTACATAATCTTCTTTTCGATGCCTCCGGTGGGAGCCAGCAGAACGATGTAGGGCAGAATGCCGATAATGATGACGATGGCGGTACCAATGGCGGCATACAGACCGCGGGGTCTGAAGTACAGCCCCGTGAATGCAATCATACCGAAGGCGCACCAGATGCTCATACGGCAGGTAAGGCAAAGCAGCGCCAGCAGCACGAACATGGCGCAGTTCCAGAGAACTGTCCTGGTGCCCTGGTGCCTTTCATTTGCATTGATTGCTGATACCAGGCAGTGCAGCGCGCCCAGTACCAGGCACATCATCAGCGTCTGCGGCAGGCCGCTCAGGGCGTATTGCAGCATCAGCTCGCTCAGCCCCATCAGCGCCACTGTGGTAGTGGCCACCACCTCATCAAACAAACGGGAGACCAGCGTATAGGCCAGCAGCAGTGCCAGCAGGAAGAAACCCGTGCTCACGCCGGCGATGACCCGGTCCCCCGTGTACACGTTGGACTTGGCCTCATTCATGCGCTTGGCTTCAAAATTATCGTACCCCGTGGCCTTGATGGCGCCGGCCAGCACATAGGGGAACAGCGGGGCGTGGTTTGTTTCCGGGAACTGGTCAAAGTTGATGGGCTTGCCCCGGGTCACCTTGTTGTGGTCCCACACATCCACCGGGCGGAGGAATTTGGTTGTGAACCCCTCGCCGCGGGCAATTTGTCTGCCAATCTGGGCCATGTCCATGGCCGTCGGCTGGTCCATGCCGCGGTAGGTCAGGCAAAGCTGGAACATGCAGAGACTCAGAATGGCAATAGTGAGAATCCAGCGCATGGACAGCAACCTGTTGCGCTCATTGCGTTCTTTGCTGGTGAGTGTATCCATTAAAAAAAGAGAGGTTGTTAGATAAAGTTCTTGAAGATGCCCGGCGATTCTGCCATTTTCCGCTGCAGGGTGCGGCGGTTAATGCCCAGCAGCTCTGCCGCGGTAGAACGATTACCCGCAGTGCGCTGCAGGGCCATGCAGATAGCCCGCTGTTCGATATATTTTAGATTAAGAGAGGGTGCTGTTTCAAGCTCAAAATCAATACTGCCACTCTTCTTGTCATCAGGCGCAGGCGGGGCGTTCTCTGCAAGCAGGTATTCCGGCAGGTCGGCGGGGGTGATTGTGTCGCCACTGCCCATCACCACGCCGTGCTCCACAGCGGTGCGCAGCTGGCGCACATTGCCGGGCCAGTTGTATTGCCGCAGCAGTTCCAGCGCCGGGCGGTTCAGGTTCATGGGGGCTTTCCCGTTGTGCTGGCTGAGCTCCCGCGCAAAGGCATTCGCCATGAGTACGATGTCGCCCCGGCGCTCGCGCAGCGGCGGCAGATTCAGGGAGATGACATTGAGACGCTGGTATAAATCCAGACGGAACGTGCCCTCCGCAACCATGGCGGCCAGGTTGCGGTTTGTGGCGGCAATCACGCGCACATTCACAGGGATGCTCGTGTTGCTGCCCACGCGCTCGATGCTGCGCTCAGCCAGCACACGCAGCAGCTTCACCTGGGTGGGTATGTCAATCTCGCCTATTTCGTCCAGGAAAAGCGTGCCTCCGTCGGCTTCCTCAAAGCGGCCGATGCGGCGCTGCATGGCCCCGGTGAAGGAGCCTTTCTCATGGCCGAACAGCTCGCTTTCCATGAGCTGGGGCGAAAGCGCGGCGCAGTTCACCGCCACAAATTTTCTGTTGCTGCGCGGGGAGAGCGAGTGCAGAGCCCGGGCCACCAGCTCCTTGCCGGTGCCGCTTTCGCCCTCAATGAGCACCGTGGCCTGCGTGGGTGCCACGCGGCGGATGCGGTTGAAGATATCCTGCATCTGCGGGCTGTCGCCCAGCATGCGGTCCAGTCCGCCGGTGGGCTCCAGGCGGGTGGTCAGCTCCTCGTTCTCCTTCTCCAGCTGGCGGGTGTGGGTGGCGCGGCGCAGCAGCAGCTCCACCTCATCCAGATTCAGCGGCTTGTTCAGGAAATAATACGCACCATGCCGCTTGGCCTCGGCCGCCACATCGGCGCTGCCATAGGCCGTCATCATGATGCACAGCGGCGGGCGGGGCAGGGCCACGGCATGGTCAATGATATCCATGCCGCTCTCGCCCCCCAGCCGCAGATCCGTCAGCAGCAGGTCCACGGGCTCTGTCTCCAGAATGGCTCGTGCGGCCTTGCCGTTGGCGGCGGGGTACACCTCATAATCATCCTCCAGCGCGGCGCATAGCGCTGTGCGGGTGGATTTCTCATCATCGACTATGAGGAGTACCGGTTTCATGATGGCTCAGTGATATAATCAGATAATCCAGAGGCCCTCGGTCTCATCGAAACCGAACATGATGTTGAAGGCATGCACACCCTGGCCGCCTGCGCCCTTGATGACGTTGTCCTCGGCGCTCATGAGCACTACGCGGTTCGTGCGGGCATCAATCGCCCAGCCGATGTCCACGAAATTCGTGCGGGTCACATTCTTGGTGTCCGTGGGCTTGTTGGCCCCCTGCAGACGCACGAACGGAGCATTCGCATAAGCAGCCTCGAAGCAGGCGGTGATTTCCTCAATCGTGGTGCCGGGTTTCAGTTTGGCCACGGTGGTGGTCAGAATACCCGTGTTCACCGGCATGAGGTGCGGGGTGAAGGTGATGGTCACCTTCTCGCCGGCGGCAGCGGAAAGCTCCTGCTCGATTTCGGAGAGATGGCGGTGGCGCGGCACACCATAGGCGCGCATGCTCTCGTTGCATTCGCAGAAAAGCAGGGACACATCCGCCCTGCGGCCGGCGCCGGAAACACCGCTGCCGCTGTTCACCACAATATCCTCCGGCAGCACCAGCCCTGCCTTCAGTAGCGGCACCAGCGGCAGAATGATACTCGTGGGATAGCACCCCGGCGAGCCCACAATGCGGGCCTTGGCAATCTCCTCGCGGTGCCACTCGGGCATACCGTAGGGCGCCTCCTGCATCAGCTCCACATCGGCATGCGGCTTGCCGTAGAATTCCTCGTACACCGCCGGGTCATTCAGGCGGAAATCCGCAGAAAGATCCACCACGCGGATGCCGGCCTCCACCAGCCCGCGGCCATAGCTCACTGATACACCATGCGGCAGCGCCAGGAAGGCGGCCTCCGCCCCCGTAGCGGCAATCGCCTCCACATCCGAATCCGTAAAGCACAAATCTGCCCCCGGTACATGCTGGAAGCGCGGGAATACATCACTCAGCTTCTGCCCGGCATACTGGCGTGAGGTGGCGCAGACCAGCTCCACGCCCGGATGGCGCAGCAGAATTCGCAAAAGTTCCTGGCCAGTGTATCCACTGGCTCCGACAACAGCGGTTTTCACCTTTTTCATGGCAAAAAAATCATATCATGAAAAAAAGTTGTTGACAATCCTAAAAACTGCGTGTATACTCCGCCTGTCGCCACGCTGTATGGCGAGCGGCAAACAAAATCACGGGCAGTAGCGCAGTCTGGTAGCGCACTTGCATGGGGTGCAAGGGGTCGTGGGTTCGAATCCCGCTTGCCCGATGAAACAAAAACGCTCAGTAACGGATAAAACCGCCGCTGAGCGTTTTGCTTTTGCTTTTGCTTGAAAATGCGGGAATCGAACACATGACCCCGCAGCAAAGGGGGAGTGGGCGGCGAATGCCGGTGGCATGAGCCGACCCTGCGCCGCCGAGACACTTCGGGTCAAGCCCAACTTTTGTGGGATGGTGATTTTTCTTTGAAATGGGAACAAGCAACCAATACTCTTAATCTATAGTTTTCAAAATTGCGGAAATTGTAGGCATTTCGTTGAATACCTTTCATTTTTCTATGAAACCCTT
>JAZOTV010000020.1:0-13033 GCA_045657815.1 Akkermansia sp. | reverse complement strand
CGGATGGTTGCCGAACAGGTTATCCAGCACGTTGTAGCGGATGTAGTTCTGCACCATTTCGTATGCCTGGCCGGTGTTGTGGAAACGAGCCCACAGGGCGGTGCGCCACGGCCAGGTCCAGCTGCGGCGGTTGTCGCCCCCGCAGCCGCGGAGTTCCAGACTGCGCATGGCGGCCTGAGCCAGCTCCGGGGTTCTGGTCATGGAGATGGAGGAACCGGGAAACACGCCGATGAGGTGCGAGGTGTGGCGGTGACCGCTGACCATGTTGGGGCGGTCAATAATCCATTCCTGCAGGTAGCCTCCATCTGCCACCCGGCAGGGAACCAGCCGGTCGCGCAGGGAGATGAGTTTTTTTGCCCAGGTGGAATCCACGCCCAGCACCTTGGCTGCCTTGGCCGTGTTATCGAACAGCTCCCAGATGAGCTGCTGGTCATGCATCACGCCATCTTCGTGGGGCCCCCATTCGTGGGACCAGCTGTTGGGCGACACCAGCGAACCGGCCTTGATTTTTTTGAGCTCCGGGTAATCGGCCACATTCAGCGGCTTACCTTCGGAAATGAGTCCGGCACCGCCGGCTCCCACTTCCTTGAGGTGGCTCTCCCAGAAAGCGCAGATGTTTTTGAGAATCGGGTAACCTACGTTTTTCAGGTAGGTCTTATCATGAGTAAAGGTGTAGTGGTCCCAGAGGTGCAGGGCATACCAGGCGTTCACCGGCGGGTTCCACTCGGTCCAGCCGCCACCGCCCCAGGGATTCTGGGAAATGCGCGTGGTCCAGCCCTTGACTGTGGGGCCGAAATGTTTGCTGGTCATGGAGGTGAGGGGGGCTTCCATGGCCTTCATGAAGTTAATGAAGGGCATGTGGCATTCGGAAAGATTACCAACTTCTGCACCCCAGTAGCACATCTGGAGGTTGATGTTGTTGTGGTAATCGCATGCCCAGGCGGCGTGTACCTTGTCATTCCAGATACCCTGGAGATTCACGGGCAGATTGCCCGGGCGGGAGCCGCTGATGAGTACATAGCGGCCATACTGGTAGATGGTAGCTTCCAGTTCCGGGTCCTGCCCGTTGTGCTGGTAAGTTGCTATGCGTTCATCTGTGGGCAGGGATGCCACATGCTCCGGGCTTTTGCCCAGACTCAGGCTCAGACGGTTAAAAAGCTTCTTGTAATGTGCCGTGTGGCTTTTCTTCAGCTCGGAATAGCTTTTTTTCGTGGCATCAGCCAGAATTTTCTTGTTTGTGGCCGATGGAGCTTTACCTTTCCAGTTGCTGGCATAGTCCATTTTATAATCCGTGGCCAGCGAAACATAGATAGTGACGGATTCTGCATCCTTTACCTCAAGCCATGGTATATTGCCGGCGTCAAACACCGGGAACATGTTGTCCTTTCCCGGGTTTCGATATTCCCGGATGGCAACCTGCCCGCCTTTGCCCTTGGTGGTCACGCTTCCGCCTTTCACCTTTACGTATACCTGGCCTTCGAATCGCTCTCCATTCGCCAGGGTGCCGCTCATGACAAGCCCGTTTTTATTCTTGCTGTAGGTGACGGTGTGGTTCGGCGTGAGGGCAATGCGGGCATCGAGTCCCTCGGGGGAATCACTGCGGGCCATATAGACCAGCAGGTTATCCGGCTCGCTCACAAAGCATTCGCGGGTGTGCTCAGCGCCGCCGTTGCGGAAGGAAACGCGTGCAATGCCGTCGCGCAGGTCAAGGGAGCGGGTGTAGTTCTCCGTTTCTCCTTTCAGCTGGAAATCAATGTACAGGTTGCCGAATGGCTGGTAGGAGCCGAACCCGTCCTTGCCGGTGGTGGGGCCGTAATGATAGCCGCTGCCGTTGCCGGGCAGGTTCGGACCACCACTCCACAGGCTCACCTCGTTCAGGTTGATGCGTTCTCGCTTATCGCCACCGAAAAGTGTGCCGCCCACGCGGCCGTTGCCTACGGGGAGCGACTGCGACTCCCACGGATCCTTGGAGGCTTTGCCGGGCAGGTTGCCGGACTCGGATTCTCCCTGTACCCAGGGGAGAACGGCCGGTTGTACAACAGCCGGCTGCTTGTACCACAGGAAGTTCTGGCTGGGCTTGTCACCTGCAGCGTGACAGAGACCGGGAGCCAGACAGATCAGCGCGTTCGTCAGCAATACAGAGAATTTCATGGGGGTGTCAGATGAATTCAATCTGCAGGGCAATGCAACCCAAGGTAAGGGTGTCTCCGCTGTGGATGGCCCGGTAATTATCATAGGGTGTCAGCGCTTCATCATTCACAGCGGTGCCGTTGGTGGAGCCCAGGTCGCTCACCGTGAGACCGTGTTCATTTAGCCCGAAGCGGGCATGGGCGCGGGAAACGCTGGGATCTGCCAGTAAGATATTGGCCATGCTTTCATCTCGCCCCAGAATGATACCAGCCTCAGAGGCGATGAAGGCAAAGGGAATGCGCTGCTCCCAGGCGGAGCCATCCGGCAGCAGACCGAAGAGCCGCAGCTCCGTGGCCACTGGTGTATCTTCTGCTGGCGGCAGAAATTCCGGTACTTCTCCTTCTGCAGTTTCTAATCCGCTTCCTAAGCCCCACTTGCTGCGCAGCGGGTGGTGCGGCTGGAGTGATTGCAGGTGAATGCTGTTTTCTGATACCGATGCTTCCTCCGGGAATTGAGGTTGCGGCGGGGCAGAGACCGCAAGCGGGGTGTCCCACGCGGGCGCCAGCGGCACGTCTCGTCCTTCTGCTGGCGGCTGCCCCTGGTTCATACGGGCCAGAAGAATGGCAATGGCGGACTGAATGCCGGCTAATTCATTCTCCAGTTCACGGGCGCGAGCCTCCAGCTCTGCAAGCGTTGCTTTCTCGTGTTCCTGCAAGGGGGAATTCATGCCTGCTATGCTACCAGAAACAGGTGCTCATGGCAAGCGGTAAATGCTGAATATAAGCTTGTGCAGGTAGGATAATCGAGCCGGGGTGGTTTCCGGCTGTTGTTCTGCGTGGGTGTGTGGCGCCGGATATGTCCGGTAACGCGTGGTTAACGCCCGGCAAACGTGACAACTCTGCGAGGGGGAAGAATGTGCTCTTTCCCACTGCCGGGAATGAGTAACCGGCGAGCTGCCCGCTGCTGCACCTTGAAGGTGCCGAAGTGTGCAATTTTTACCTCTTCGTCCTGGTTGAGCCCGTCGGTAATGGCGCGCAACACGGCATCCAGCGCCAGCTGCGCTGCCATGGGGGTGGCGGTGCCGCCCAGCTGGCGGCGCACCAGTTCCTGGAATCCCTGGCGGTTCATGCGGTGTTCAATCCCGGTTCTGGTTCATGCGGGAGAGCAGAATGAAGGCGTAATACAGCAGCATGGCAAGGGAGGAAAGTGCTGCGGCTACATAGGTCATGGCTGCCCAGCGCAGGGCGGTGCCGGCCTGGCCATGCATGG
Source organism: Akkermansia sp. (assembly GCA_045657815.1). Classification (GTDB taxonomy): domain Bacteria; phylum Verrucomicrobiota; class Verrucomicrobiia; order Verrucomicrobiales; family Akkermansiaceae; genus Akkermansia. Next base: position 9,634 of record JAZOTV010000020.1, on the reverse strand, counting down.
CGCGGCTGGCCAGGCCACTCTGCTCCAGCCAGACCAGGGCGCGGCGCGAGGCATCAAACTCCACCGGCAGGGTCACCAGGGCAAACAGGGTGGTGGTGGCATACAGCGCAAGACCAATCCAGGCCACAGTTGTGCCGCTGCCCATGGCAAGAAGCCCCAGCCCCAGCATCAGCACAATCTGCCCCAGGCGGGAGCCTGTGTTTACCATGGGCACCAGGGAGGAGCGAAGGGTTAGCCAGGGATAGGCCTGTGCGTGCTGCACAGCGTGGCCGCATTCATGGGCTGCCACAGCAATGGCTGCCACGCTGGCTTCGTTGTATACGCTTTCGCTCAGGTTCACGGTGCGGTCCAGCGGGTTGTAATGGTCTGTCAGGCGGCCGGAAACGGAGATGACTTGCACATTATCCAGCCCGTACTGGTGCAGCATGCGGCGGGCGGCCTCTGCACCGGTGAGCGGAGCCGGTTCCTGGGCATAGCGCTCAAAGGCGTTTTTCAGGCCGGCTTGAACAGCGTATCCAATGATGGCGGTGAGAATGAGCAGCGCCAGACCAATGAGGGTCAGGCTGTCATACATGGGCATGGTACTGCCGTAGGGACTGCCATAATAGTAAGAACTCTGGGCAAGAATAGGGATGAGTGTAGTCATTTTGTTGATTGGTTGGACACCGGAGAACTGTTATTTGTTCAAAAATCGCCCTGCTGAATATTGCGGCGCATGTGGTCGGCACCTATGCGGCGTATCGGGCTCCCGGCAAAGAATTGGTCGAAATCGGTATCGCTCATGGCCGCCATGGCTTCTGCGGGCAGGGTAGCCAGCCGGGCAGGCATGAGGAGGTGAGGATCCACACGCAGGCCGGAATCGCGTTTGTTCCAGGGGCATGCTTCCTGGCAGGCATCGCAGCCGTACAGGTGGGTTCCCTGTTGCTGTGCAATATCTCCGGGAGTGGGGCTTTTTGACTCGATGGTCCAGAATGAGAGACAGCGGCGGGCATCGCAGCAGCCATGGGAGAGTGCACCGGTGGGGCAGTTTTCCTCGCAGCGGTGGCAGTTGCCGCAGTGGTTTGCCATGGGGCTGTCCACGGGCAGTTCCAGGGTGGTCAGTATACTGGCCAGAAAGCAGTATGAACCACCTACGGGGCGGATGAGAAGCCCGTTCCGGCCAATCCAGCCCAGCCCGGCCTGTGCGGCAAAGAAACGCTCACTTACGGGGCCGCTGTCTGTAAAACAGCGCTGGGTGCCGCCGTAGAACTGCAGTGTTTCATCCAGGTCTGCCAGTTTGGCAGCCAGTAATTTATGGTAATCCTCGCCCTGGGCATAGCGGGCAATGCTGCCGCCGGTGGTGCGGGCATCGCGCCGTGGGTATTCGTATGTGAGCATAATGACGCGCTTTACCCCGGGTAATACCAGCTCCGGGTTCTGCCGAGCCGGCAGGTGGCGCTCCATCCATGCCATGTCTGCATGCTTTCCGGAGGCTATGAATTCTGCCAGCCGGTTCCCCTGCGGCAGGTGCGCATCTGCCACGCCCACTCTGGAAAAACCCAGAGCTGCTGCCGCGTATTCCAAAGCACTGCGGGCGGCTGTATCAGAGTTCATTTTTCTCATTTGCCGGGGTTAGCCACTTGCGGAGCCGCTCCCGCGTGTAATCGGACACGGGAAGGGCGTGAATGACGCGCAGGGCGGCGTTGTCGATGCGTTTGCCGGGCGGGGTGGTACTGCGCACCTGGGCACGGATACCCTCTTTAAAGGCGAGTCTCTGCATGTTTGCCGAGGCTTCACGGTTTCCCTGGTTGGCAGCCTTGCGGTACAGCCGCAGGGCGCTTTCGGTATTGCGCGGGGTGGGGTAGCCGTACTCAAACATAGCCCCCAGGTTGTTCAGGCATCGGGCATCGTTCCGGATAGCTCCCATGCGGAATAGTTCGAAAGCCTTGCGGGCATTCCGGGGCATTCCGATGCCCTGGGCGCACATGTGCCCCATGTAGAAGAAAAGGTGCGGCGTATCCGGGTTTTCTCTTGCCTGGCTGTGCAGCAGTTCCCAGGCCAGTTGCGGGTTTTTCTCCACCCCGATGCCCTGCATCAGGTAGCGGGCCTCCTCCACCTTGGCTTCGGGCATGCCACGGCGGGCTGCGCGCTGCATCCATGCATAGGCCTCCGCCTTGTTGGCGGTGCATCCTGTACCTTTTTCAAGATAGATAGCCAGGCGGTACATGGCTTCTGTGCGCACCGGGCTGTTGCCTTTGGTTGCGTGGTCGAACCGGGGGGATTCCGCCAGCTCCCGTGCCAGCCGGCACGCCTGGGCGGGGGTGGAATCCAGCCCCTTGAATCTGCCTTCATATACATCCAGCAGCAGGCGGGCTGCCTCCGGGTGCCCCTCGCGGGTACAGGTCTCCAGCAGCATGGGTACCGCCTCCACATTCTGAATGGAGCGGTCTTCCAGCATGGCTTTGGCCTGCACATACATGCCTTCCACATCCCATTGGCTCAGGAGGCTTCCCTGCTGGGCGCTTGTTGTCCCCATTCCCAGCAGGATGAGGAGTGACAAGGCGTACTGACGGCAGCATTGCATACTTTCCCTATAGCATGTTGCCGCCTTTTTGTCCATGCTTTTCCTTCTGCTGCGCCATATTATGCCACAGGTGCTCTGCTGAACCTGCTGGTCCCCGTGCTTCCGTAGAATGCCGTGTGTAAGAATGCAAAAAAACGCTTATGCTCTCCCCTGATGTGCAGGATAAATGCACTGAAATGCCGGAGAATGCTTCGGAAAAGACATCCCGCGTGGTTCGTTTGCAGGGAGAACAGGCGCAAAATGTGGTTCACTGGCTTTTCTTGCAAGCTTTTTGCTCGCCATGGCGGGAGGAAAGTGGTAGACTGAGTGGCAACCGACATGAGTGATTCTACTTACATCTATGACAACGTAGGAGAGTACCTGAAGCTGGGTAAGACCATTTACAGCCCCACCATGTATCTGGGGCCGGGGCTTCAGCCGTACTGGATGCAGGCCGCAGCCTATGCCCCTGTGGCAGAGACTGCCGGTGTGCTTACCGCTGAGGATACAATCAGGCTGGTGGACAGCTGCACTACTCCCGAGCAGCGTGCCGAACTGGCTGAGAAAGGAACGGTGGATTTCATTGCCGATGGTCCTTGCGGCAAGTACCATGCCTATATCTACGCCCAGGCCGAGGGCCCGCTGCTGATTCTGCTCTCTCTGCATGTGGATGATTACCTGAAGCAGGGCGTTGATGCCAAGTGCTCGGATATTCATCTGCCGGCCTGCAATCCGCCCTCGTGGCGCCGATTCGGCACTCTGCAGCCCATGTGGGAGGGTGCCCCTGTGCTGACCAAGGAGGATACCCTTGCCCTGGTGAACAGCTTCCTGGGCGAGAAGGAATGGGAGCGCCTCAAGGAAATCGGTGATGTGGACTTTGCATACCAGAATGAGAATGGCCGTTACCGTTCATCCGTGATTTCCCAGCGCCTGGGGTATGATATCTGCTACCGCATTATCAACAGCCGCGTATTCTCCATGAAGGAAATCAACCTTCCTACGGAATATGTGGAGCCGCTCACCCGCTTCACCAACGGCATTATTCTGGTGACCGGTGCTGTGGGTTCCGGCAAGTCTACCACGCTGGCTTCCATTATCGATTTCATCAACACGGATCGCCATGACCACATCATCACCATGGAGGATCCCATCGAAACGGTGTTCGAATGTAAGGGTTGCCATGTGAACCAGCGCGAGGTGCACACCCACACGGAATCCTTCGGCCGTGCTCTGCGCGCAGCTCTGCGTGAAGACCCGGATGTCATCATGGTGGGTGAAATGCGCAATCTGGAGACTATTTCTCTGGCGCTTTCGGCCGCTGAAACGGGTCACCTTGTGCTGGGTACGCTGCACACCGGCTCCGCCGCCCGCACCATTGACCGTATTCTGGATGCCTTCCCCGTGGAAGAGCAGGATCACATCCGCGTGATGGTGTCTGAATCTCTGCGTGGTATCTTCTCCCAGCAGCTTGTTCCCCGCAAGGACGGCAAAGGCCGCGTGATGGCTCTGGAGCTTCTGGTGAACAATGCCGCCGTGGCCAACTCCATCCGCGAAGGTAAGACCTTCATGATTCCCGGCTTCATCCAGACCGGCAAGAACCAGGGTATGCGCCTTATGGACGATTCCCTGCAGCAGCTCTACCTCGACGGCATCATTGCTGGTGAGGAATGCCTGAGCCGGGCCACTGACCGGGTGATGATGGAGAAGTTCCTGAGTGAACACCCCGAACCCGCTGCTCCTGAGCAGGCCTGAGTTTAACTTTTATCCCCTTTAGCTGAAATGAAGAATAAGATTGATGTGTTTTTCCAGGCCCTGGTGGACCAGGGTGGTTCTGACCTTCACCTTTCCGAGGGTGAGCCGCCGAAGGTGCGCGTGCATGGCGATGTGACGGCCATTCGCGAGGAACCTCTTACTCACGAGGAAATGGTGGAGCTCATGGAGCCCATCTGCCCGCCCAAGCTCTGGAAGGAATTCTGTGAGATTGGTGATGCTGACTTCGCTTATGAAATGGACGAGAAATCCCGTTTCCGTTGCAATTTCATGAAGCAGCAGCGCGGCTATTGCTGTGTGTTCCGACTCATTCCCACGAAGATTCTCACCCTGGAGCAGCTTAATGTGCCTGAGCAGATCAAGCGCTTCGGCGAAATGCGCTCCGGTCTGGTGCTGGTGACGGGGCCGACCGGTTCCGGTAAATCTACCACGCTGGCTGCTCTCATTGACTACATTAACACGAATTTCTCCCGCCACATCATCACCGTGGAGGAACCTATCGAATTCGTGCACCCCAGTAAGAAGAGCATCATCACTCAGCGCGAAGTGCCGAACAACTGCCCCACGTTCGCAGATGGTCTGCGCGCTTCTCTGCGCGAGGACGCCGACATCGTGCTGGTGGGCGAAATGCGCGACCTGGAAACGATTTCTCTTGCCCTCACGGCCGCAGAAACGGGTCTGCTCGTGTTCGGTACGCTGCATACCAACAACGCCCGCAAGACCGTGGACCGTATCATTGACGTGTTCCCGGCAGAGCAGCAGTCCCAGGCCCGCACCATGCTGGCTGGTTCTCTGCGCGGCGTGGTGGCTCAGTTGCTCATGAAGCGCTGCGACAAGCCCGGCCGCGTGGCGGTGAACGAAATCCTCTTTGCCACCCCGGCTGTCAGCGCCATCATCCGCGAAGGCGCCACGCAGAAACTGGCAGATGTGATTACCGGCGGCAAGGGCCTCGGCATGCAGTTCATGGATGATGCCATCTGGCAGAAGCTTCAGCAGGGACTGGTTTCCCCGGAAGAAGCCTACATGAAGGCTATCGATAAGGCTCGCTTCAAGAACTTCCTGCCCAAGGAGCTGGAGGTGATGGCCAACGCCGGCGGGGCTTAAGTTCCTCTATACAGGATAATATCAATTCACCCAACGTGCATCGGGAATGCAAAATCCCGGTGCACGTTTTTATCTGCGGCGCATGCTGGCAGGAAGAATGCGGAGCTGGTCGCGGTATTTGGCAATGGTGCGGCGGGCGATGCTGATGCCTTCCTCGGAGAGTTTCTGCTCCAGCGCGGCATCGGAAAGCGGGTGGCGCGGGTCTTCCGCGTCAATGAGGTTGCGGATGCGTGCCTGAATGGCTTCCGGAGAAATGGTGCCGGCATTTCCGGCGGGTAGGGCTGTGGTGAAGAAGTGGCGCAGCTCGAATACGCCCTGGCTGCATTGCAGGAATTTGCCGTTCACCGCGCGGGAGATGGTGGAAACATGCAGTCCGGTGGCTGCTGCCACTTGTTCCATGCGCTGGGGTACCAGGGCTGCGGGGCCATGGAGGAAGAAGGCGCTCTGGCGCTGCACCATTTCCGCTGCTACCATCAGAATGGTTTTCTGGCGGTCGGCTATGGCTTTGATAAGCTCACGCCCCTCGCTGAAACAGCGGGAAAGATAGCGGCGCACCTCGGGCTTGTCTGCTTGTTCCGCCATCATTTCGCGGTATTCGGAAGAAAGTGCCAGGCGGGGAATGTTGGTTTCGGTCAGCCGCACCTTCGGGGTGCCATCCTCATCTATTGAAACAATGAGGTCCGGTATAATGACGGAGGCGGTATCTCGCTGGAATGCGCTGCCGGGGTCCGGGTTCAGCTGGGCAATCCGGCGGGCGGCTCCGGCTACAGCCGTTTCACTTATCCCGAGGGCTTCTGCCGCCTCGGCGTAGCGATGCTGCACGAGGTCATTCCATCGGGTTTCGAGCAGCTGCATCGCCAGGCTCTTCTCCTCGCCTTCCCGGCGGAGCTGCAGCATCAGGCTGTGGCGCAGATCTATGGCGCCCACCCCGGCAGGGTCAAGATCCTGCACTGCATGCAGAGCCTTGCTCAGCAGATTCTGGCTCCAGTTCTGCTGGGATGCAATATTTTCCGGCTTTTCAATGAAATACCCGCGCTCATCCAGATTCTGCACCAGCAGCAAGGCTGCGGTCTCTATCTTGCCGGGCAGGGCGCTTTGGTGAATCTGTTCTTCCAGGTGGGCCATGAGGCTGGGTGCCTCGGTGAGAGAATCCAGCAGGTAATCGTGCTGGCGGGCCGCTGCTGTATCGTGGGTGGAAAAATCGATTGTTTCATCCTCTTGCTCCGGGGGGAGTTCCTCCAGCGCCGGATTAGCGGCCAGTGCCTGGTTAACCTGCATGCGCAGTTCCATATTGGTGGCCTGCAGGGTACGCATGAACTGCTGCATAGCGGCGGTGGCCACCATGCTTTGTTTCATGCCTTGCTGCATTCCTGCGTTGTTCATCTCGCCTGCGTTTTACCAGATGCCGCCCGAGCTTTCAAGTGTAAAGCGCGTGTGTGTCTGCCGAGCTGGGCGCTCAGAAAGCAGGAGTGGAAATTTTTTTTCTTTACTTATGCTCGGTGTCAGGATAAATTCAGAACCAGCAACAGGTGGTGCGCCTGCGCGCGCACGCGATACTGATTATATGAAAATACCATTTACTGTAGGGTGTGTGCTGCCGCTGACCTTGGCCGCGTGCTCTCTTTATGCACCCCAACCCGTTGATATACGCAGGGATACCGCCGAGTGGAAACAGGTGTCTGCAAAGCTGTGTGAGGATGTTCCGGCAATGAACTTGCAGCGGCTTCATGAGATTGGTCTACTGCTGAATCCGGAGCTGAACAAGGCCCGTATGGCCGTTGTTCGCAGTACGGCATCGGCTGAATTTGCCGGTTTGTGGGATGACCCTGAGCTCTCCGCTGATCTGAAACAGGTGCGTGAGGCCGATATCACGAACCGGGGCATTGGTTTATCGCTCACTCTTCCGGTGACCGGGTTACCCGGACTGGCCCGCAAGGTGGCCGAATGCTACAAAGAGGTGGATTACCTGAACATGGTAAGTCTGGAACGTGAATATCTGGTGAAGCTGGATGTGCTGCGCTACCAGGTGCTTGCCGTTCATGCCAGGCAGGAGCTGATGGCAGCCCGGGTGAAACAGATGGCCGAGGAACAGAAGAGTGCCCAGCGCATGCACGAGCTCGGCGAAATGGAATTTGCAGATTTTCAGGTGATATGCCGGCGTTTAAATGATGGGCAGAAGGAATTGCAGGAAATGGAGCAGGAGCATCTGAGCCTGCACCTGGAGCTGGTGAAGCTGCTGGGGCTGCACCCAGATATGCGCCATGTGGAGCTGGAGGGCAGTCTGCCCGGCAGTATTCCCGCTGCGGTACCGGTGCCGCCGGATGATATGTTGATGCAGCATCCCTCTCTGCTGGCGGCCATGGCAGTGCACCGCACCAGCGAGGCTGAGCTGGAACGCGAAATCCGCAAGCAGTATCCTCAGCTTTCTGTGAATCCTGGCTTTGAGCATGAGGATGGCAACAGCAAGGTGGGCTTTGGTATCGGGGTGAGTCTGCCGCTCTGGAACCGCAACAGGCAAGGTATTGCCGAGGCTGTGATTGAGCGTGGTATCAAGGAATATGATGCTGTGCAGACCTGGCGCCTGCTTATGCAGCAGGCAGTTGCTCTTACTGATATGCAGAAGCTGCTTCTCAAACATTGTCGCGCTGAGAAAGAGCGTGTGAATCAGCTGGCGGATGCAGAGCAGAAACAGGAAAAACTGTATGCTATTGGCGAAACCAAACTGCCTGCTGTGGCCGATGCCCGCCAGGAGGCCTATCTTCGCCGTTTGAATTACCTTGATTGCCTGACTAAACTGCTGACCACTCAGGTGGAACTCCAGTATCTCCAAATGCCGACTGTACTTTACCATTTTTCTGACTAAATGAAACTGAATCTTTTTTTGAGCTTTCTCGCAGCCCTGACATACTCTGCTGTGTATGCGGCTGAATCCGCAACCCCTCAGCATGTGCATGGCCCCGGCTGCACGCATGACCTCGCCGCTGAGGAGAAAACCGAACATGTGCACGGCCCCGGCTGCACGCATGACCACGCTGCTGAGGAGAAGACCGAGCATGTGCACGGTCCCGGCTGCACGCATGACCACGCCGCTGATGAGAAGACCGAGCATGTGCATGGCCCCGGCTGCATGCATGACCACGCCGCCGAGGCGAAGCACGAACATGGTGCTGGTTGTTCCCATGACCACAGCTCCTGTGGTGGCGGTGATGCCCCGGTTCTGGTGACGGCAGATGCCCATGCCCGTCATATTTCCGCCATGAAGATTGAGGCCGTTCCTGCCGCCGGGCTGGCACTGCAGCATAGCCTGTATGGTTATCTGACAGTGCCGAGCCATGCCCAGGAAACCTATGCGCTGCCTTGCGGTGGCCGTATTTCCCTGCGGGTCAAATCCGCCCAGAGCGTGAAGAAGGGCGAGGTGCTCTACACGGTGATTTCTCCCGAGGTAAGCGAGCTGGTGGCCGATATCAAGAAGCAGGAAGCCGCTATTACCCGCTGCGGCGAGGAAATCGACTCCATCAGCCAGCGACTCACCCGCCTGAAGTCTGCCGGCACCTCCAGCAGTGATTTGGAGGAGCAGCTCAACTTCAAGAATGCCGAGAAGCGCCAGCTGCAGCGTGAACTGGAAGTGACCCAGACCAAGCTCAAAATCCTGGTGATGGGAGCCGAGATTGCCCCCGAGAACGGCATGCCTACCCTGGTGGTGCGTGCTGAGAATGATGGCATTGTGCGCAGCGTTGGTATTACCCAGGGCAGTTGGGGAGAGCAGGGCGCACCTGTGGTCACCATGAGCAACCTGAGCGGTATGGAAATTGAAGGCACGTTGTATGGCAACGATGTCCCCGATTTCTCCACCATCCGTGCCACCCGCCTGAGCGGCCGCAATCAGCAGGAGCTCACCGGCACCTGGCGCATGGCTGAGCAGGTGGACCCCGAAAAGCAGACACGCAACCTCTTCTTTACTCCTGATGCTCTGCCTGCCGATGCTCGCCCCGGCCAGCTCTGCCGCCTGGATATGTATGCCGATGGCGGTGAGCAGGGCTATGTGAACATCCCCGATTCGGCCCTGGTGAAGGTGGGTATCGATGATGTGGTGTTCCTCGAAATCAAGGAAGGCACCTTTGCCATGGTGAAAGTGCAGGCCGGCACCAGCCGCCGCGGCATGACCCCCGTGAAGGGGCTCATTCCCGGGCAGAAACTGGTGGTAAAGGGTGGCTATGA